>JAAUTJ010000132.1 GCA_012031475.1 Leptolyngbyaceae cyanobacterium SM1_3_5
ATTGTCGCAGCAGTGAATCAAAGTTCGGCTCGAATTGTAAAGGAATAGTCGCCGCCCGGTTCAAGCTGATAGTCGCTGCGTTCCAAAAAGCGGCTGAGCGGTTCTTTGATCAGGGCGCGACCGAGGGACGGTTCGATCGCCAAGTCGCCGTGCCGAAAGCGCCACTGAAAGCGCCATTCATAGCCGTTGGCGTGAACTTCGCCTTCGATGCGGCCTTGCTGCCAAGACTGATGCGTAATCCGCACATGGGCGGTGGTGACGGGTAAACGCTTACTCACGATCGCTGCTTCTTCCTAACCTTGCCTTGTGCCGCCCAGCCAAAATCTTGCCGCGCTCAGCTTATTGTGACTCTAGCGAAGATTCGATGATCCATCCACCCGCCTTTTTACAGACATTCTTCAGAATTTAAGCTGAATCCACGCTCATGACTCAACTGCTTCTCACTTCATTTACAACCTGGCTTCCCCATCAAAAATCAAACTCATCTGATGATTTGCTGACAGATTTTTTGCAGCGCAACGGTTCGATCGATCTGCACACTTTACGACAATTACCCGTAGATTTTGTGCTGGCTCCCCAGCAGACGATCGCTCACATTCAAAAACTCCAACCGCAAGCTGTAGTGTGCTGCGGCATGGCGGAATCGCGATCGAAGCTAACAGTTGAATCGCAGGCAGTACAGGGCGATCGAATTCTCAAAACTCGCTTCAAGTTGCCTGAACTTGTTGCTGAACTATCGATGACTGAAATGAGTCACGATGCAGGCCGCTTTGTCTGCAATGCGACTTATTTCGCTGTTCTAGAGCATTTGCAAGATTCACCTTGCCTCGGATTATTTGTGCATGTGCCGATTTTGACCGAGGAAAATCGCGGGGCGATCGTCAGCGATTTTGAAATACTATTAAAGCGATTATTCTAAGCGAACAAAAGAGTGAGCAAAAACGGCGGCCTGAGTGCGATCGCGCAAATTCAGCCGACTCAAAATATTAGTAACATGATTTTTTACCGTCTTTTCAGTAATGCACAAAATTTCAGCGATCTCGCGATTGTTTGCCCCCGTTGCAATTAGGCTGAGAACTTCCCGTTCGCGGGGCGTCAGTTCGGCAAGTTGAGTTGTAGGCGTGATCGGAGGCGTAGTTGCAGCAGGGCGCAAAACTTTTCTGATTAATCCAGGACTAAACTGCGTATATCCCTTAAAAGCCGATCGAATCGCATTCGCAAGTTCTTCGATCGGCGTGTCTTTGAGCAGATAGCCGATCGCACCATTCTGGATCGCCTGATTCACATATTCCTCATCATCTAATGTCGTAAGAACGAGAATTTTAGTATCAGGAAAGGCGCTGAAAATTTGTTTGGTCGCCGTTACGCCGTCCATGATTGGCATTCGCAAATCCATCAGGACAACATCAGGAAGAAGGAACATTTGATCGATCGCTTGCTGGCCGTTTTCTGCTTCACCCACCACCTGTAAATCTGCTTGAGCTTCGAGCAGTCGTCGTAATCCTTGCCGCATGATCGTTTGGTCTTCAACCAGCAGTAAGCGAATCATATTGTGAGGTTAATAAGAGGGAAAGAAACGACGATCGAACATCCCAAATCAGGCTGGCTATTAATTTGAAAAGTTCCGCCCAGACTGGTCGATCGCTCTTCCATGCCGCGCAGTCCAAAGCCCGTCCGATTTGCTTCAATGTCGAATCCTTTGCCATTATCGCTGATTTCTAAGTCGAGATGGTCGCGATCGGGCGCAAGCCAAATATTTACTTCCGTCGCCTCACTGTATTTATAGATGTTTGTCAATGCTTCTTCTAGGATTCGATAGGCGGCAAGCTGGATGCGATGGGGAATGGTATTAATGATGTGAAGTTGACAGTTTGGCTGAATGCCTGTCATTTGCGAAAAGTCTTGAACGAGTGCGGAAATTGCAGCTTCGATCGATCGCCCCTGAAGCGGATCAGAGCGCAGCAAGGCGACCGTTTGCCGCAGTTCATTTAGCGCATCGGTTCCTAATCTTTGGCTGTCCTCTAAATAGATTTGCGCTTCGGACAAGTTGGATTTGAACGACAAGAGAGCGTTTTGTAGCTGGATATTTTGGGCAGCTAATAAATGGCCTAGCGCATCGTGCAAATCGCGGGCGATGCGGGTGCGTTCTTGTAGGGTGGCTTGGTCTTCAATTTGAATGGAGTACTGATAAAGCTGTTCGTGAGCAAGCGCTAATTTCCGTCTTCCCTGTCGTTCTGAAACTAAAGCATTTGTCAGCAGCAGCACGAAAATCAGAATTAATCCGAACGAGAGCAGATTATCTAGCAAGGTATAGAGAATGGAATTTTGGGCGAATTCGAGAAATTCTGTGACCTGATCGGGGTTGAAATTGTAGTTAATTTGGATGCTGCCATCGGATGCAAAATTGATGCCAGGGAGCGAATGGATGCTGCTTTGCCTGAATACCCAGGGATGAAAAATAATCCAAAAGGCGATTAAAAATGGGGCGATCGTAAACGGATAAATTAGCCACACTAAACCAGCCATCAGCCAGCGTCCGCGCTTCTCAAATAGCAGACAGCTTCGTAAAACAACGATGATGAGTAGCGGTGAAAGGCTATCGAGTGCCCAGCCGTTAAAGTGGGCGATCGCGAGAACAAGACCGCAGCCGATCGCCATGTAGAGCCATTTTCCCCAGCGGTGAAGGGGCGATCGAAATCCCAACAAACCAAAGCTAATGAGCAGCACGGCGAGCGCAACTGCATTCAATGGCTCGATTTGAACTGTGCCATAGAAGCTATCTTCACCGCCGTAAATTGAGTTTCCAGCCCCAATGATAGGTCGGCTCCAGCCAGGAAAGCCGAAGATTTTGAAGGCCGAGAGTCCGAGCAAAATCCACTCTAAATAGAGCAAAAGCCGGAAGGGATGAGGTCTGAGTTTCATACTTCTACCTTTCGCTTCAAAGTGGCGACTAAAATTCGCATGACAGTTTCTAAATCTTCAGGAACGCGATAGCTGTTGATGCCCTGCTCAAATTGTTTTGTAGCCCGATCGAGCCTACCAAACTGCCAAATCGTTCCGGTTGAAACGGCTCCAATTAGGATTGGCTGTTCGATCGCGGATGGTGCATTTTGCCACTGATCGATCGCGATCAGTTCGGCAACGAGTTGAGTGAAACCTCTAGTCAAATCTTCATATTTTGCTTCTCTAACCAATAAACGATCGCCCGAATTGGTTCTCAACAAATAATCGAGGCTGCCCTGTAGCTGATTGGAAACTTTGAGGCTGTATTCAATTCTCAGTTCTGCCTGAGTGTAGTGAACTAGCTCAGTGACAACTCTAGAAATCAAGATTTCTCGCCTTGCGAGTTCGCTGGTTAATGGCACAAACGGCAAGACTTCTTCGAGGCGATCGCGCAATTCTTGGAGGCGATCGAGGTCTTCGGAATATTGCGGTAGATGAACGGGCTTGCGAATCAATCGATAGCCAAATTCTTGCGCCAGTTCGCTTGCTTCAAACCCAAGTTCAAAGTAGCGACTGAATATATAGCTTTGATTGGGATCGAGCAGTGACATAAGCAAGGATTCACGGCGGAACACCTCTTTTGTATCACAGGTGCGATCGCGATCGCTTGGGACTTTAGCCCTGTTTTTTCGACCAGCCTGGGACTTTAGTCCTAGGCAAAAAACAGGACTTCTGCCTCATGTGAATTGCCCTTGTCGGTTCGTAAATTTGAGGAGTCCTGGAAACAACAGGAAACACAAAAACCTCAAGTAAGGGAATCATGAACAGTAAGTTTGCATCGATTTTGACGGGTTTCGCACTGATTGCAGGCGTGGGAGTTGCGACTGTCGTTTACGGTCAATCGCCCGATCGCACCGCTCAACAAAAAACAGTTTCGACTCGATCGATTGAGCAGAATACAAAAACAACAAACGGGAGGATCGATCGAAGTGGCAACGCCGGACGAAGCGCAGCAGTGGCAGGACACTCGGCGGCAGTTTGAGGAAGCAGGCATTACGTTGAATGCTGAACAAGAAGCCAGACTTCGCACCGCTTCGCAACAGTTTACAGCGGAATTGATCCGGGCAGGAATGACAAATCCACGCGATCTTTTGACGCTTTTGGCGCTGCCTTCCAATCAAGTTCAAGCTGAAGAAATCATTGAGACAACCAGTTGGGGAACGGCCTATCAAGCTTATGCAGATGCCATTTCAAACACGCTCACGCCCGACCAATTTCAGCGCTGGCAAAGCTATTTGGACAGGCAGGCGGCAGCCAATCCAAGCAGTGCAGAATCGGCTTTGGAAAACATGGTGAATCAGTTCTTGGCACAAACTGAACCTGTGGAGCAAACGCCTCAAGAGGTGAGTCGCGATCAAGCCGAAAACGCTCGTCGATGGGAACAAATCAAGCAAACCTTGCGCGATGCAGGTGTGCCTTTATCGCCTGAGCAAGAAACGCGAATGGTGCAGGCGAACGAGCAATTGGCGACCAGTATGCAGCAACTTTTTGAAAACAATCCGGGTCGAGCTTGGACGCAAATTCTTTCGCTGTTTGTGTTTCCCCAACCGATTGCGGAGCGCATTTTTGGATCGTCTGGGCTTGCCAATCCGATCGCCACTCACTTTGAAGCGGTCAAAGGCATTTTGACGCCCGAACAGTTCCGCGTTTGGGAGCAAAGCTTCAGTCAGCAGGGGCAATAGCAGGGGTCGTCTAGGTCTAAAGTCCCAGTCTCCGCTCAATCTAGGACTTTAGACCTAGCTCAAAAGCAGGACTTTCGCCTCATGTGCTTTTTTCTGTCAGTGCGTAAATTTGGTTTGTAACAACATTCATCTACTCATTCGGAGTTCATCATGAAGAGTGCTTTTGGAGCTTTGTTTACGTTAGGAATTGGAGTCATTGGCTTATTAGTTGGTGGCGGATTGGGATTTGCAGGAGCAACTTCAATGATCACGCCAAAGGCGACGATCGCTGGCTCTTGCTGGATGGTGGATGGCGCTTTGCGATCGGGCGTTTTAACCGCAGAAGAAGCGCGACAACTGGGAATCGACACGGCGAAAGAAAATGCAGGATGGCCGATTTAGTTGAAGGCAAAAACATCTCAGTTGAAGATCAAGGCGCAGCTTGCCAACAGTTTATTCAAGGGTTAAAGGCGAATTAAAGTTCGATCGCCTCGCTCGTTCAAGGGATGCAATCAAGGTAGAAAACTACTCGAAAACTTTCTATCTTGACTCCTCTAAAAAGTCTGGGAATCGCTCACAAATTTGCTCGTACAACATTCATCAGGAGCTACATCATGAAAGGGATTTTGGGGATTGGGATCGTTAGTTTGCTGATCGGCGGCGGACTGGGATTTGCAGGCAGCAATGCCGTGATCCGGCCAG
This sequence comes from Leptolyngbyaceae cyanobacterium SM1_3_5, assembly GCA_012031475.1. Classification (GTDB taxonomy): domain Bacteria; phylum Cyanobacteriota; class Cyanobacteriia; order Elainellales; family Elainellaceae; genus JAAUTJ01. The sequence continues at coordinate 5,367 of JAAUTJ010000132.1, forward strand.
GTGCGATCGTGACGGGTGCTTGCATTCCGCTCGAAACTGCTGCCAAAACAGGCGCTTTGACTCCACAACAAGCGCAACAACTGGGAGCGAGTCTTGCCAAAACAACCCCAATCTGGTTTCAGCCGCAAACGGATCTTGGGTTTCCTATGGAGATGATAACTCGGCCTGTCAGCAGTTTTTGCAAGCGCTGAAGACGAAGTAGATTCGATCCCTCCATCAACTGACGCAGCCAAGATAGCAAATTGCCAGGGAATTTCTATCTTGGTTCCTTCCAAAACTCTTTGAACCACTCACAATAATGGCAACTCAACAACCGTCCCGTCTGTCTCAGTCAGGTGCGCTTCTGCTCGGCTTTCAAACATTTCTCCGCAAAGAAATTCACGAATGGCAGCGCAAGCAAGGCGCGATCGCTCTCCTCGTTTTTCTCCCAATTGTGTTCAGTGCGCTGCTTGTTTTCTTTGCAAAATCGACTGCACCCAATCAACTGCCCGATCTAACGCTGGCAGCTTCAAGCTATTCCAATAATCCGGCTTGGACTGTGCCCGTTTCTGTTTTGCTCTCGATCGGACTCATCACTCAGGAATTAGATTCAGGAACGCTCAGTTGGAATTTGACTAAACCGCTTTCTCGCGTTTCATTTCTGTTGGGCAAATGGTTGTCAAATACGCTGGTGATTTGGCTGTTTGCAATTGTAATTCCTAACTTTGTCTCAGTCGTGATTAGCGCGATCGGCTTGGGTTGGAAAACCCCAAATTTTGGTCAGATTCTTGCCTTTCAGGTGGTCGGATTCTGTGCGGTTGGGTTTTGGGTGCTGCTGTGTCTTTTTCTGGGCGTTGTCCTAAAAGATCAAGCTTCCATCACCACCGGAGCGCTGATCGTCGCTGCACTTGGCTCTTTTCTGCCGCTCATTCCGATTGAAGAGATAAAGCCGTTTGCACCGTTCTATCCAAGCAACACTCTGGATTGGCTGGTCAGTGAAAATCGCTTCAAGCTGTTTGCCTATTTGGTTTACATGGCGGGCATGGCGATCGCCACCAAACTGATTTTTGATCGCAAAGAGTTCTCTTAATTTCTATCAGGCATCTTCTTATGACTTCTGCAATTTCGATTCGCAATCTCAGCAAGCGTTACGGCAAGCTTCAAGTTTTGAATGATGTTTCGATCGATGTGCCGCACGGCTCCATCTTTGGATTCTTGGGTCCGAATGGAGCGGGAAAAAGCACAACGATTCGTATTCTCGCAGGCTTGAGTCAAGCAACGAGCGGCAGCGCTTTTGTGAATGGCGTTTCGGTTGACAAAACTGGCTTACATCGCCGTCACTTAGGTTACGTTGCTCAAGAACCACGCTTCTATGGTTGGATGACTGGACGCGAAGTGATGGAATATTCCGCTAGCTTCTACGGCGAGGTTTCCAAACAGCGGATTGCTGATTTGCTCGATCGCGTTGGCATCGCAGCAGCAGCAAATCGCCCCTGTCAAAGCTATTCGGGCGGAATGCGTCAGCGCTTAGGAATTGCTCAAGCATTAATTGGTAAACCCGCCGTTGTGATCATGGATGAACCTGTGTCCGCGCTTGATTCGATCGGGCGGGCAGAAGTGCTGAAACTGATGCAAAGCTTGCGCGGCGAAACGACGATTTTCTACTCGACTCACATCCTTGAAGACGTGCAGCGGTTAAGCGATTATGTCGCCATTTTGAATCAGGGAAAGCTGGTGAAAATGGCTCCCACACAGGCACTTTTGAACAGCTTTGCGAATGGCAGTTTGCGCGTCACGTTGGCTGGTGCGAAGGAAGCGATCGCGGATCAACTCAAACTGCTTCCGGGCGTCGTTCACTCTTCTTTGGTCGAACGATTGGGCATTGTTCGCGTTTATGACGTGCAGGTGAAAGAAGGCGCAATGCCGAATGTGCAGCGATCTATCACGCAGTTTGCCGCTCGTCAAGATTTGATTCTTGTTACGAATGAACCGACCAAAATCGAGCTAGAAACCGTCTTCTTGCAGCTTGTTCAAACGCCGCAGGTCAGCTAATTTCAAGAGGAGTTCAAATGTTTGGCAAATCACAAAAGTTCGCGCAGTTTCGTCAGTTTGATCTGAGTTCAAGGATGAATCAATCGTGGCGTTCCGGAACGGTATCGCGCTTCCGATTCTTCGGAGATGGCGACAGCTCGATCGATCGAGCTAACGAGATCAACCTGTCAAGCAGCAGCAGTTTTCAGGACAGTGGCCGCGTCAGCGAGAACAATCCTGACTACTACCGATTCACGCTGAGAAACAGCAGCAGCGTCAAGTTCAACTTTCAAAATCGAGGGGAAGAATCGATTCGTTTTTCGATTGTCGATCGCACCGATCGCACCATTTCGATCAACGGCAAGCGATTGTTTGCTGACCTTGATTCGGGTAACAGAGAAAAGCTTGGAGTTCGGTTCAGTGCGGGAACCTATTTCATTCGCATCAAAACGTCGGAAGGCAACGATGAACGCTACAGCTTTCGGCTAAGAGTCAACTCGCGACGCAACGACGATTAAACCTGTAATAGAAGCGATCGAATTCTCACCCGATCGCTTCTGTTTATTCGTCTAAATCTTGTGGATCTTGACCCTTCGTTTCGGTGGGTAGCGCCGTTGCGTCCGCAGGTTCGATCGCCAAAATCGGAGCCGTCACCAGTTCAGCGCGAGTCGTGTCTCTGTCCCACTGGTTGAGGACATCTTTGACCAACGCTTCTTCAATCCAGGCGCGAAATACGATCGTTAAGGGCAGAGCCAGCACTAGTCCTAAAAATCCGAAAATGCTGGCAAAAAATAGTTGGGACACCAGGGTTAAAGCAGGTAGCAAAGAAACCTGGTTCGCCATGATTGTGGGTGTAATCAGGTAGCTTTCAAGCTGCTGGATGATGATGTAGAGGACGACGGCGGCGATCGCCTTAAACACGCCATTTTCGTCGATCAAAGCAACCGTAACCGGAAAAACTAAGCTCAACGTTGGCCCAATGTTTGGAATAATATTCAGCAGTCCGGCCAAAAGCGCCTGCGCCAAAACCAGCTTAATTCGTAATATCCACAGGCCGACTCCGCTCAACAGCGCAATGCACAGGGAACTGACCAAAACGCCGCCTGCCCAGTTACCCAAATCCTGTTCGCAACGGGTCAAAATTTCATCGGCTCGCCTGCGATAAAATGAGGGAAACAGCAGCAGAAAGACGCGACGATAGGCAGAAGGATTGACGAGCATCATAATCGTTAAAACGATGACGAGCAAGCCTTGCAGTGGAATTGCCAGCGTGTTAATTAAATTACCAAACAGACCAAAGAATTGCCCCAGAAAGTTACGCAAAATCGGTACCAGCGTTTGGAAGTCGCTGAAGTCTGGAACGTCAAAGCGAGGAAACCAAGCTGGTAGATTGGTGTTGAGAATCTGTAGCTGTTCAAGGACTTGGGCGGCTCCAGCAGGAACAAGGCTAATTAACTGCACAAACTGCCCGATGAATGGCGGCACAATCAGCAAAATGACGAATAGGCTGAGGAAAAAAATAAGGCTCAGCGTTAGCAGCAGAGCAATTCCGCGTTTTGCGCCGGATTTTTGGAGACGTTGAGCGATGCGGTTGAAGGCGGTTGCGAGTACAACGGCAGTAAACAGCAGCAGCAGCGTTTGTCGAAACTGCCACAAAATAAATAGCGAAACAACGAGTGCAAATAAGCCGAGCCACTGCCCAAATTTCACCGTGCCAACTCCTCAGAACATGCTCAACGTTAGATCGATCGAGCCGCGATCGCCAAGACACCGTATTCGGTCACTGTCATTATCATCAGGTTATTTTAAGGAGGAGCGGGAAGTTCGTCTCTACCGATATCGATGGATCTTGTTGCAGCGCTAAAATATTAAGTGGCATTTACATCACCGGGAAAACTGCTCGTGCTTTCTTCTCTGCTGGCTGACTTTCGCATCATCTTTGAGCGCGACCCTGCGGCGCGAAATTGGCTGGAGGTGTTGTTTTGCTATCCCGGACTGCAAGCCCTGATGTTCTATCGCGTCGCGCATCGGCTGCACCAGTGGAAACTGCCGTTTGTGCCGCGCTTGATTTCGCATCTAGCTCGCTTTTTCACAGGCATCGAAATTCACCCCGGCGCGGCGATCGGCAGTGGCGTCTTCATCGATCACGGCATGGGCGTCGTAATTGGTGAAACGGCGATCGTCGGGGACTATGCGCTGATCTATCAGGGCGTACGTT
>JAAUTJ010000133.1 GCA_012031475.1 Leptolyngbyaceae cyanobacterium SM1_3_5
CTGTAGCGGCGTTTTTTTCATCTTATGAGGAAGCCTTCAGCACGATTCCTACCGCGATGCTGTCTGGCTATGGTCAGTGCTATCAGCAGGCAGAGTTTTACGACGCTTCAAACAAAGAAAATGCTGAAAACATGAAGGTGATCGATCGCTACAACAAGTCAATTGACTACCCTGTGCTGGTTTGGCTGAGAGAAGCTTTTACCGATAGCTCCAAAGTGTTTGACCTGGGCGGCAACATGGGCTACGGCTATTATTCCTACCAAAGAAGTATTCCTTATCCTGCAACTTTAAGCTGGACAGTTTGTGAACTACCAGAAGTCGTTGAGGCTGGAAAAAGAATGTTGAAAACGATTGATAGTCCTGGCTTGTCCTACACCACTGATGTGGCAGATGCAGAGGGGTCAGAAATCTTGCTCACCTGCGGTACGCTTCAATATCTTGAGCCTTCTTTAGCTAAGTGTTTGGAGCCGCTTGCGACCAAGCCGCGCCACTTAATTGTTCACAATGTTCCGATGTACGATGGGGAGGAGTATTTTACGCATCAAAATTTGATTCCAGCCTGTGCTCCCTACAAAATTCAAAACCGCAGTCAATTTCTTGCGTCTCTCAATTGTCTTGGCTATGAGGTAATTGATAGCTGGGAGGTCGATCGCACCTGTCGAATTCCGTTTCATCCAGAACGGTTTGTTAAGGCTTACTGCGGTTTTTACCTACGGAAAATGTAAATGCCAGAGTATAAACATTCTGACCTAACCCACTAAATTTTACCCATAGCAGAAAGTTTGGGCAGTGGTGTAGGAGGCAATTTCAATTGTGCCTGTAATCAATCCGGTTTGCTGGGATGACGAGGTGAGTTAAACACAGCAGCATTCCTGAACAAATAGTTCGCGTTCTCTATGAATTTTATTGAAAGAATAACTCTGTTTGAATTGAAAGTTAGAAGTCAAAAGAGCTAGATAGTGAGGCTCGGTGAACGCTGTCAATCGAAAGGCTGATTCATGATGGTTTGCTTTAAGTGGAAATTACTTGCGCTAACACTGTTATTTCTAGCCTTACCGATCGTCGTTCATTTAGGATGGCAAAAATGGCTGGTAAACATTCCACAAACTTTGCCCAGCAAATCTGTTTTCGCTAAGGTTGGAAATGATAGCTTCCGACAGGAGAACTACTACGAAATATCCGTTCCTCTAACAGCATCGGCTGATGAAGAGCAAGTGGCCGACTATAGGCTGTGGATTCCTCAACAGGTCAAATCTCTTCGCGGTTTAATTGTGAAACAGCATGGATGCGGCGATCCGGCAAAAGCAACGGGACTCGATCATGCCAATGATTTACAGTGGCAGGCATTCGCTTCAAAACATCAGTTTGCGCTTCTAGGAACCAAACTTCCCACTATCTATCCGCTGTGTACAGATGAAGCAGGTGTGGACGGCGTTGCAGAACGAATGTTTCTCAATGCACTAACTGCTTTGGCACAAAAGAGCAATCATCCAGAATTAGACAAAGTGCCCTGGATCTTGTGGGGACACTCTGGCGGGGCAGATTGGTCAATGCAAATGCTTCATCATCATCCTAATCGGGTCATTGCCGTCGTAAATGTGAGATGTGGAGGAATCTTATTTTCTTCAGGCCAATCGGAAATACTCAATTTAGCTCCTCAATCCGTTGCCGAAATTCGAGGCGTACCCGTTCTTTGGGCATCCGGGCAAAGCGATCCCAATGTGGAAGAGTGTGTGAATCTTCCGCAGCGAATTTTCTCCAAATTCAGACAAGCAGGGGCAAGTTGGGCGATCGCACTCGAAGCAAACGCAGCCCACGAAGCAGGTGATACTCGACTTCTGGCAATCCCTTATTTAGATGCAGTTTTAGCGAGCAGAGTGAGCGATCGCCCAACCAATCTACAAGCCATCAGAGAATCTCAAGGCTGGCTGGGTAATCTTGTGACTCAGGAAATCGCACCAGTCGCTCAGTACAAAGGCAATCCATTGGAAGCAGCATGGCTCCCGAATGAAGAGACGGCGCGTAAATGGCAGCAGTACAATACTGTGGATGCATGGAGTCAAGTAAGAGATCGATCGTGTCGAGTTGCAGAAAAATTGTTCATCTTTAAAGCTCTGCGCTATCCAGCCGAAAGCTGCTATCCCGAAAAGATTTTGCCGATGAATCGGCCTGCTGCTCCAACCCATGTACGGGCTGAAGAAACTGGAAAAGCCGAGGCGACTGTGACTTGGAGTTTTGCTTCAGACTTAGAAAATGGATTGCCATCTTTTCGCGTTTATCGAAACGGTTCACTCGTGAAAACATTGAAAGGGCAGGGACACGATTTTGGAGATGCGCCAGAACCTGCTGAGGTTGTATTAGAATTTTGCGACCAGGACGTTAAACAGGATGCTCTCTACACAGTATCAGCCTTTAATAGCATTGGCAAAAGCGTTTCTGAACCAGTTCAATTCACTAGAAAAACCAAATTTTAGCAGCTTTAAGTCCGCGATAAACACATTACTTTTCGAGCCATTTTATTGATGAAATTTGGAGATGTCAGATGAGTTTGTTGCCTGTTAATCATCAGCTAGAAATCACTTCGATCGATTTTGATCCCTTTGCTGGGGGAGAAGTTTTACTGACAGCTTTGGCAACCGAATCGCAACAAGAAATCTGGGCATCGGTGCAGATCGGAGATGATGCGAATTGCGCCTACAACGAATCCGTCACGCTTCAGCTACAAGGTGAACTAGACACAGCCGCCCTGCAAGCCGCCCTGCAAGCCGTAGTGCAGCGACACGAAGCCCTGAGAACCACATTCAGCCCGGATGGTCAGCATCTTTGCATCACCGAAGCGCCCTCGGTTGAATTGTCCTTGACGGATCTCAGCGGACTGACTGAGCCAAATCAACAAGAGAACATCGCCGCCCTGCAAAAGCAAGCCGTCACCGCGCCGTTCGATCTAGAGCATGGGCCGCTGTTTCGGGTGGAACTGCTCAAGCTAAACGCTCAAGAACATCTGCTGCTGCTGACTGCCCATCACATTGTTTTTGATGGCTGGTCTTGGGGCGTTGTGATTTCGGAACTCGGCCAACTGTACTCGGCGTTTCAGCAAGGAACAAAGCCAGAACTAGACGATCCCGATCGCTTCAGCCAATACGCCCTGATGCTAGAGGAAGCGCAGGACAGCGAAGAGACGATCGCCGTCGAGCAATACTGGCTCCAGCAGTTTTCCGATGCAATGCCGATCGTTGACTTTCCTACCGATCGCCCGCGCCGCCGCTGCGAACCTTTGACGCCAACCGCATCGACTGGGAGTTGCCGCCTGCTCTGGTTGCCAGCCTCAAGCAACTGAGCAATCAGTTTGGCTGTAGCTTCATGACCCTGCTGCTGTCGAGCTTTGAGGTGTTTCTGCATCGGCTGACGCAGCAGACCGATCTGGTCGTAGGCATTTGCGCGGCGGGTCAGGCCGATACAGGCATGTTTAATCTGGTCGGGCACTGCGTCAATCTGCTGCCGCTCCGCACTCAGATTGAGCCGACGCAATCATTCAGCGACTATTTGCGATCGCGCAAATCCATTGTTTTGGATGCCTACGATCGCCAGCAATTCACCTTTGGCCGTTTGATCAAACAGCTATCCCTTCCACGAGATTCCAGCCGGATTCCGCTTGTGCCAATTGTCTTTAACATCGATCGCGGACTTGATCCCAACTCCCTCACGTTCGATGGACTGGCAGTGGAATTGTCCTCGAATCCCCGTGCATTTGAGAACTTTGAACTGTTCATCAACGCAACGGAACTGGGCAACACCGTGACGCTGGAATGTCAGTACAACACCAATTTGTTTGAAGCGGATACGATCGGTCGGCGTTTGGCTGAGCTTGAAACGCTGCTGAGCGCAATTGTGGCAGAACCCGATCGATCGATCGCCACTTTACCGCTGCTGCCTGCGGCTGAACTGCAATTGCTGGCGGACTGGAATTCCGCACCGACGGATTATCCACGCGATACCTGCATCCATTCGCGGTTTGAGGAGTGGGCAGAACGTCAGCCTGACGCGATCGCGCTGGTCTTTGAAAACCAATCCTTGACCTACCAAGCGTTGAACCAGCGGGCAAATCAACTCGCCCACTACCTACAGGGTTTGGGCGTTGAACCAGACGCACGGGTTGGCCTTTGCGTTGAGCGATCGATCGAGATGGTGATTGGCATCCTCGGCATCTTGAAAGCGGGAGGAGCTTATGTTCCGATCGATCCAACCTATCCAGCCGAGCGATTAGCCTTCATCCTGGAGGATGCTTCTGTTTCTGTGCTGCTGACCCAATCCGCTTGGGTTGAGACCCTGCCTCAGCAGCAAACCAAAATCGTTTGCCTAGATTCGGACTGGAAAGACATTCGCCAGCAAAGCGAGTCAAACCTGGACGCGCCAGTCACCTCCCAAAACCTTGCCTACGTCATTTACACCTCTGGTTCGACAGGCAAGCCCAAAGGCGTTTTAGTCAATCATGCAAATGTCGTTCGCCTGTTTGGAGCAACCCACGAGTGGTTCCACTTCAACAGCGAGGATGTGTGGACGCTATTCCACTCTTATGCCTTTGACTTTTCCGTCTGGGAGCTTTGGGGCGCTCTCATGCACGGTGGACGACTGGTCATCGTGCCTTACTTGACCAGCAGGGAGCCTGAAGCATTCTATGCGCTGTTATGTCAAGAGCAAGTCACCGTTCTCAACCAAACTCCCTCGGCCTTCCGCCAGTTGATCAAAGCCGAAGAATCCAGAGGCATCTCTGCTGATTTATCTGCTGATTTAAGGTTGCGGCTGGTCATTTTTGGCGGCGAATCGCTAGAGCTACAAAGTTTACGACCTTGGTTTGAGCGGCACGGCGATCGCTCTCCTCAACTGGTCAATATGTACGGAATCACAGAAACCACCGTCCATGTTACCTATCGTCCAGTGACACTGGCAGATTTAGCCACCCGTTCCAGCGTCATCGGTCGCCCGATTCCAGACCTCCAGGTGTATCTGCTCGATCAGCAGCGACAACCTGTTCCGATCGGCATTCCAGGCGAACTGTATGTGGGCGGCAATGGGCTGGCACGAGGATATCTCAACCGTCCTGAACTCACGCAGGAGCGATTTATTCCGAATCCGTTTGCGGATGAACTGGATTCACGCCTCTACAAGACCGGAGATTTAGCTCGCTATTTGCCCGATGGCGATCTGGAGTTTCTTGGACGCATTGACAACCAAGTCAAGCTACGCGGCTTCCGAATCGAACTGAGCGAAATTGAAGCGGCGCTGGCTCAACATCCCAGTGTTCAAGCAGCGATCGTGATCGTTCGAGAAGATGTCCCTGGCGATCGGCGGCTGGTTGCCTACAGCGTGTTGCAGGCCGACCTAACGCTAACGACGAGTGACCTCTATCACTTTCTCAAGCAGAAACTACCAGACTACATGGTGCCTGCTGCGTTTGTCTTGCTGGAAGCACTGCCGCTGACCTCAAACGGCAAGGTCGATCGCAAAGCGCTCCCCCAACCGGATGCGAGCCGCCCGGATTTGGCACAAGGCTACATTGCTCCCCGCACCGCGATCGAGCAGCAAATGGCAGAAATTTGGGAACAGGTTTTACAGCTAGAGCAAGTCGGCATTCACGACAATTTCTTTGAACTGGGCGGCTATTCGCTCCTGGCAATCCAGGTCATTGCTCGCGCCCGTCAACTGGAGGTCGATTTGCCACTCAGAACGTTTTTGAAAACCAACGATCGCAGGCTTAGCCGAACAGATTGAAACGATTCGCTGGGCAGTGCAGGCCGCCCAAACTCGGAATCAGGCAGCGGATGACGATGAAGAGGGCGAACTATGAGCGCGATCGCAGAACTTTTATCTGAACTTCGTCAGCGCAATGTCAGCCTGTGGCTGGAGGGCGATCGCCTGCGCTATCGAGCCGCCAAAGCAGCCTTAACGCCCGATCTGCTGGCGCAGATGAAGAACCACAAAGCCGACCTGATCGCGTTTTTGCGCGAAGCAACAGTGGCCAGCAGCCAGCCTCGTCCGCCGATCGTTCCGGTCGATCGCGACCATCCGCCGCTCTCGTTCGCGCAGCAGCGACTTTGGTTTCTGCACCAGTTTGAGCCAGATAGCTCCTCAAACAATATGCCTGTCGTGGTGCGGTTTGCGGGGACGCTTGATGTTGCCCTGCTAGAGGAAAGTTTGCGACTTGTGATGCAGCGGCATGAAGTGCTGCGAACGACATTTCCAGCCGTCAAGGGACAGCCGACGATCGCGATCGCGCCTGAGGCAGACCTCACTTTGTCGATCGTCGATTTGAACCATCTGCCCGCCGCACAAGCCCAGGAAGCCGCCCAGCAGCAGGCGACGCAATCCGCCCGCCAGCCGTTTGATTTGGCAGCGGGACCAACCCTGCGCGTCACGCTGTTTCGGCTTAGTGCCGACGAGCATCTGCTGCTGTGGAATCTGCACTGCATCGTCTGCGATGGCACTTCCTCGGATATTTTCTATCAGGATTTGACGGCGATCTATGCCGCGCTGCAAAGCGGTCAGCCTCCAACTTTGCCGCCGCTGCCGCTGCAATATGTCGATTTTGCTCAGTGGCAGCGCAACTGGCTGCAAGGAGACGTGCTGGAGTCGCTGTTGAGCTATTGGAAGCAGCAGCTTCAGGGCAATTTGGCGGCTGTAGAACTGCCCACCGATTTTCCGCGTCCGCCCCTCGTGCAAACCTACCGGGGCGATCGCTACGCCCGGATGCTACCGAACTCCCTGATGGCCGATTTAACCAGCCTGAGTCAAAAGTTGGGCACGACGCTGTTCACCACGCTGGTTGCCGCTTTTCAAATCCTGCTGCACCGCTATTCTGGTCAAGACGACGTGCTGCTGAGCTTTGTCAGTTCGGGGCGCAATCAGGTCGAGGTCGAGCGCGTCATCGGGTTTTTCTCAAACACGCTGATTCTGCGAACGCCCTTTGACCAAAATCCCACCTTCCGGGAACTGCTTCAGCGCGTCCATCGATCCGCCCTAGACGCACAGGCGCATCAAGATTTGCCGTTTGAGAAGCTGGTTGAAGAAATTCGATCCGCCCAAGCTGGGGGACGATCGCCGCTGTTTCAAGTGAAATTCGCCCTCAATCCGCCCTGGACAAACGGGCGCGGCATGGGCACGGTGCAATTGCCAAATCTCACGATCGAGTCGCTGTTTGGCTACATCTATCACGGCAAAACGAAATTCGATCTCGCTCTGGTGATGCGCGAACAAGACCAAGGCTTGGGTGCGGTGTTCGACTACAACGCCGAACTGTTTGATGCCAGCACCGTTGCTCGAATGATGGATCACCTGCAAATGCTGCTGGAAGGCATCGTTGCTGATCCCGATCGCCGCATTTCCGACCTGCCCTTGCTGAAGCCGGAAGAACGCTATCAACTGCTGACGGAGTGGAACGAACAAACCGCTGCTGCCGACCTGTGCCTGCACCAGTTGTTTGAAGCACAGGCAGCACAAAACGCCTGAGGCGATTCGCCCTAATCAGCAAAGCGCGATCGCTCACCTACCGAGAATTGAACGATCGCGCCGATCAGCTTGCCCAAGTGCTTCAACAGAAAGGCGTTGCTGCCAATGTCTCGGTAGCCGTTTGGTGCGATCGACCGATCGATCGCAGCGTCGCGATCCTTGGCATTCTCAAAACAGGCGGAACGGTGCTGCCGCTCGATCGCAGCACCGATTCCCTGGAACGAGTTGCACAGACTCTCCGCACGGTTCAACCGCACCTCATTCTGACTGACGCCGATCGACGGTCTGAGCTTCCCCCCGATGCCGCGCAGATTGTGGTGCTGGATGCGGAGACAGCGATCGTCCCGCACAGCCGCAACCCAGTCGCGATCGCAGCGGATACCCCCGCCTTTTTGCTGGACGCTGGCCTTAACCGAGTGATGCTGACGCATGGCAATCTCGTCAATGCCAGCACTGCGATCGCCCAAGCCTGTGACCTGACCGAGGGCGATCGCGTTTTTGCAATGGGTATTGACGCCAGCCAACTGCTTTGCCGCTTGGAGTCGCGGAGCCGCTGTGGTTGTGCCAGAACCGGATTTCAATCTAGGCAGTGCTTTGAAGCTCTCGGAAGCCCTCCCCCCAAATTCTGGGGAACTTCCGGAGTCCTCAAAGTCCCCCAATTTTGGGGAATTTAGGAGGCAAAAGGAGCCAGCAGCCAACCGATCAAGCATCTTAAAACACGCCCTAGCCCAAATCTCTCAAGCGATCGAGCAGCAGATCACCGTTCTGATGCTGCCGATCCATCAATGGCACACCTGGGTACAGGCTCTCTCGAATCCAAAAGCCGCACTTCCAACCGATCTGCGTCTGGTCGTCACGAGCGGCAACTCGGTATGCCGTGAGATTGGCAACGATTGGGTGGCGCGAGTCGGGCAGCATCCCCGCTGGCTGCACACCTACGGCACGATCGAAACGGCGGGGATCGCCACCGTCTACGATCCGATGCTGGACACGCTCAATCCGCGATCGCCGCTTTCGATCGGGCGTCCGATCGCGAACATACAAACCTACGTTCTCGATCGCTACTTGCAGCCCGCTCCGAGCGGTTTTCCCGGTGAGCTATACATCGGCGGCGCTGGCGTGAGTTTGGGCTACTTGAACCGTGACGATCGGACGGCGGCTCGATTCTTGCCCGACGTTTTCTCCAAGCAGCCAGGGTCGCGCCTGTACAAGACGGGCGATCGAGTCCGCTATTTGCCAAACGGAACGCTGGAATTGCTGCGTCCGCACAATCGAGTCGTGCGAGGCATCTCGGTTGAACGCGATCAAATTGCTGCCGCGATCGCGCAGCATCCCGCCGTCACTCAGGCCGCGATCGTCGATCGGATGGCAGAAGATTTGTACCTGGATGCCTACGTTGTCCTCGCCCCGGATGCCAACCTGACGATCGACGAACTGCACCATTTTTTGCGACCGCAGCTTCCCTATCCGTTGCTGCCCAAGCATCTGGTCATGCTGAGCGGTCTGCCGCTGACTCCGACGGGTGAAGTTGATCGCGCTGCCCTGCTTGATCCGGCTCAACCTGCTGAGAAATCGATCGTCAGCTTCCGAGACGACATCGAGCAGCAGCTTACCCAGCTTTGGGAAAGCGTTCTAGAAATTGGGTCGATCGATGTTCAAGATAAACTTTTTTGAAATCGGCGGACACTCGCTGCTGGCCGTGCGGCTGTTCACCGAAATTGAGAAAACCTTTGGTAGAATTCTGCCGCTGTCTGTCCTGCTGCAAGCCCCGACGATCGAACAACTGGCGCAAGTGCTGCGAGCAGGCTTGGAGCCAGCTTGGTCGCCGCTGGTGACCATTCAAGTCGGCAATCCGGCCAAACCGCCGCTGTTTTGCATTCACGGCGGCGGCTTTAACGTCCTGGTTTACCGTCCTCTGGCGATCAACCTGGGGTCGGAGCAGCCCGTTTATGGACTTCAAGCCCAAGGGCTAGACGGCAAAGCGATTCGCGATCGCATGGAAGACATTGCCAGCGATTATATTCACGCAGATCCAAATCCATGTTCAGCCGGAAGGTCCGTACTTTTTGGCAGGTTTGTCGAATGGCGGCA
>JAAUTJ010000134.1 GCA_012031475.1 Leptolyngbyaceae cyanobacterium SM1_3_5
CGACCTCAGCGATGCCCGCCTTATCGGTGCCAGACTACTGAGAACTCAGGCTCTAGGTGCTCAGTTGCAAAAAGCAAAATTGACAGGGGCTTGTGTAGAAGACTGGCATATTAATCGTGAAACCCAGCTAGACGATGTAATTTGTGACTATATCTTCTTAAAAAGCGGACAGGAAGAGCGGCGTCCTAGTGACTCAAACAAGAGCTTCGCTCCAGGAGACTTCGCAAAATTAATTCAAAAATCTCTAGAAACAGTCGATCTAATCTTCAGCAACGGCATCGACTGGAAAGCATTTGCAATTTCTCTAGAAGATTTGGGAGTTCAATATGGAGAGCAGGATTTAGCGATTCAGGCGATCGAGAACAAAAACGATGCTTTCGTGATTCGTCTCAACGTTCCACCCGATGCAGACAAAGGCGCGATCGAGCGTCAGGCGATGCAGTTTTATGAAACGAGACTTGCGGTAATTGAAGCGCAGTATCGATCGACTTTGCAGGCGAAAGATGAGCAGATTGCGATCTATCGTGAGCAAAGTACAAACATGACGGAAATTGTTAAGCTGTTGGCTAGCAGAACGATTGATGTGAGGGCGATCGCAGTGTCAGAAAGCAAACCGAACGAAACTTACAACAACGATTTGCGCGGGGCAAACATTGCCAACTATGCCAACAAGCTTGAGGGAAACGCAAGGCAGCAAGCCAAGCAGTACAACTACACTGCCGAGCAAAAGCAAACCCTAGCCGAAGCCGCCGCAGACATTCAGCAGCTTTTGGAGCAGCTATCGCAGACTTATCCGACAACCACGCAGGCTGAGAAATTGGCGGTTGCAGCCAAAGCCGCCGAAGAAATTGAAGCGAATCCTGTGTTGCGATCGCGAGTGATTGGCGCACTCAAAGCAGGCGGCGTCGAAGCGCTAAAAGAACTTGTTGATCATCCACTTGTGACGATTCTGCTTGCCGCCTTGGAAGGATGGCAGCAGCCCGAATCGAAATAAAAGGAAGTGTTAAAATTCGCAAATGACGCGGGTGGAATTGTTTACCATCGAAGATAAGCAGCGACGATCGATCTCATGACAGCAACACCAATTCCAATTAAGCAGTACGTTGAGCAACGGGATCAAGCATATTGGATTGCAGGAACTCGCATATCGCTTGATTCAGTTGTCTATGGGTTTTTGAATGGCGAATCTCCTGAAGCGATCGCCCAAAACTTTCCATTGCTGACGCTAGAACAGGTCTATGGTGGAATTACTTTTTACCTTGCCAATCGAGCATTAATCGATCGGTATTTGGAAGAAGGAGAAATTGAGTTTCAAACGTTGCAGCAGTCGCTTAGAGAAAAGAATTCGCTTCTGCATCAAAAGTTAAAAGCTGCTCAAGTTTAAAGTAGCTGAGTTGACATTAAAAAAGCTGGGACAAGAAAGCTTTTCCTGCGCCCCACCTTTTCTAAGTGCAGTAGTTTCTACTTGCCGAATCCGCGTCCGCGATGGTGGAAGGGAGGCAACAGCAGGCTTGAATTTGCGATCGCAGCTTATCATGATCCAAGTCCTGACCGATTAGCACCAGTTGATTTTTCGGCTGGCTTTTCCACTCGTCATCATCGAGCGAAAAGCGTTTGCCGCTGAGGTGGAAAATGTGGCGGCGCGGGTTGCCCTCGTCGTTGCGGCTTTCGTCAAACCACAAGATGCCTTTGGCGCGGAAGACCGAAGCGGGAAGCTGATTGTCGAGGAAGTTTTGGAACTTGCGGATCGCGAAGGGGCGATCGCTCTCAAACGAAATCGAAGTGAAGCCATCGATCGCCAAGTGATCGGAGTGATGGTGATGCTCGTGATCGTGGTCATGCTCGCAGTGGCCGTGATCGTGATCGCACTCCGAATGATCTTCGTGGGCGTGATGGTGTTCATGATCGTGGTGATCATGCTTCTCTTCTTTGCCGAAATACTGATCGGATTCAAACAGACCGACGCTGAGGATCAGCGGCAGAGGCACTTGCGCTTTGGTGGTGCGGAGGATGCGAGCGCCTTCTTTGACATCGCGAACCTTCAGTTCCAGCGCGTCCAAATCGGCTTCATCAACTAGATCGGTTTTGTTGAGCAGGATGATGTCGCCGTAGGCAATTTGGTTGTGGGCGGCTTGGGAGTTGAACAGGTCGAGGCTGTAGTTTTCCGAATCGACGACGGTGACGATCGAATCGAGTCGCGTCAAGTCGCGCAGTTCGGTTCCCAAAAAGGTGAGCGCGATCGGCAAAGGATCGGCCAGTCCGGTCGTCTCGACGACGAGATAGTCGATTTGGTCTTGGCGCTCCAGCACTTTGTAAACGGCTTCCATCAGGTCGTTGTTGATCGTGCAGCAGATGCAGCCGTTGCTGAGTTCTACCATGTTTTCGTCTTCGCCCATATTGATCAGCAGTTCGTTGTCGATGCCGATTTCACCGAATTCATTGACCAAGACGGCGGTTTTCAGCCCTTCCTGGTTCGTGAGAATGTGGTTGAGCAGGGTGGTTTTGCCGCTGCCCAAAAATCCGGTGATGATGGTGACGGGCAGACCGCGCTTTTGATCGTCGATCGACGAAGATTGAGGAGAAACGGCTGATTGCATAGCGTCAGAGTGGGGAAACGTCAGAATATTATTAGACAGGTGCCGCGATCGGCTAGCTTTGAGAACACTTCTCATTATTGCCGATCTCGCTGGAATTGGCGTCGGGGATCGAGCTTCGGCCTGATACTCCTTAATTCTCTCTTGTGACTGACTTGGTACTGAACTTTAGTTACTGAATCATGACCCTCACGATCTACAACACGCTCACCCGCCGCAAAGAAGTTTTTGAATCGATCGAACCTCAAAAGGTGCGGATGTATTGCTGCGGCGTGACGGTGTATGACTTTTGCCATCTGGGTCATGCGCGATCGTATATCGTCTGGGACACTGTGCGGCGCTATCTGATGTGGCGCGGCTATGACGTGCGCTATGTGCAAAATTTCACCGATATTGATGACAAAATTCTCAATCGCGCCAAAGCAGAAGGCGTGACGATGGAGGAAGTGAGCGATCGCTTTACGCAAACCTACTTCGAGGACATGGCGCGGCTGAATATTCTGGAGGCGGACGACTATCCCAGAGCGACGCATACGATCGACGGCATCAAGCGCCTAATTCACGAGCTAGAGCAAAAAGGCTATGCCTATCCGGTCGAGGGCGATGTCTACTATGCGGTGCGCCTCTTTGCGGGCTATGGCAAGCTTTCAGGCCGCAAGCTGGAAGACCAGCAGGCGGGAGCGTCGGGGCGCGTCGAAGTCGGCTTGGAGGAGCAAAAGAAGAACGATCCTGCTGATTTTGCGTTGTGGAAGGCGGCGAAGTCCGATGAGCCTGCTTGGAGTTCGCCTTGGGGGCGGGTCGTCCGGGCTGGCACATCGAATGCTCGGCAATGGTGCGCGAGAAGTTGGGAGAGACGATCGATATTCACGTCGGCGGCGCAGATCTGGAATTTCCGCACCATGAAAATGAAATCGCCCAGTCGGAAGCGGCAACCGGAAAACCACTGGCTCGCTACTGGATGCACAACGGCATGGTGAATGTCGGCGGCGTGAAGATGTCAAAATCGCTTCGCAATTTCACGACGATTCGCGCTTTGTTAGATGCAGAAAATGCGCCTGAACCAATGGCGATTCGCCTCTTCGTTTTGCAAGCGGCCTATCGCAAACCGATCGATTTCACCACAGAATCAATCACCTCAGCGCAAAACTCCTGGAACAATCTCAAAGACGGCTTGCAGTTCGGCTACAAGTTTGGCGAACAGCTTGGCTGGACGGATACTAAAGATTCATCCTTTGGCGATTCAAAATCAATGCGAATTGACTCAGAAAGTGAGGAAGTCAAGCGCTTTGTTGACTCGATGGATGATGACTTTAATAGTCCGGGCGCGATCGTCATTCTGTTTGAACTCGCCAAAGAATTGCAGAAAGAAGGCAATCGTTTGAGTCACGAAGGTAAGGCAGCGATCGATTCGCAAATCCTTCGTCAGCAGTGGCAAACTTTGGTTGTTCTCGCACAGGTTTTAGGATTAGAAACTCAGCCGGAAATTGAGGAAGCGATCGGATTAAGTGAGGCGGCAATCGAAACTCAAATTCAAGCGCGTCAAGATGCGAAAAAGGCGAAGAATTTTGCCGAGGCCGATCGCATTCGCGCCGAGTTAAAAGAGCAAGGAATTGTCCTGATTGATAAACCGGGCGGCGTGACTGATTGGATTCGGGAGTAGAGCGATCTTTGCTGCAAGCTTGCACCTCTGAAGTCGGAAGGTAAAGCTCAGAACTGCACAATTTCAGCTTAGAGCTTGAAGCTTGCAGTTCAAAACTCGACCCTTTGACTTCAAAACTTGAAGTTTCGCGTTTTGATCTCGATCGTTGCACCTCGAACCTCGAACTTCCAGTTCCGAACTGCAAGCTTCGAGATCTTTGCTCAGCGGTTGCAGTTCGGAACTCGATCGATCGACTAATTTTCCTCTTCGTCCTCGTCTGACGTGGGGCGATTGCCTTTAAAGCTTAGAACCTCGAAGCAATCGCCAACTTTCCGAGCTTCTATCTACACTTTTTAGCGCTCCTTGGTCTTGTGCTTTGTCGCTTGCAACATGACAGGCACTAGCACCTTGAGCAGTCCAGCGATCGAACCGATGAGAATCGCGATCGCCAAAATAATCGATGCTGGTGAATTTCCATGAGCCACGATTGGGGTGACATCCACGATCGAAGCTGAGGTTGCAGGCTGATTAGTTGTTGATTGCTGTTGGGACATTTCGGAATTGCTCCTTAAAGTTGATAACCCTAGAATGCAGATTCCGCCTTGTTAGTGCCGCCCCACTTCTACCCAACATTTAATTGGGCAAAAACTGAGCCAAAATTGAAATGGTTAGCAGTAGGACATGACGTAGAGAATGGCAGCCTCTTTCAAAGCTTCACCAGCAGGACTTCGACTGATTGACTCGGCAAGGAGTAGAAAAGGTTGGAATAAACACTCAGTTGCCTGGGTTGACGCTGCGAATGACTTGCTGAAGGCCAGTGGGGATAGCCTCACAGTTTCGACCCTAAAGCGGTTTTGGCAGTCAAAAGAACCAATTACTCAAAGAAATTTCGCTGCTATTTGCAAAGCAGTCGGCATCGATGACTGGGAAAAGATCGCTGATCTTCCAGTCATAGCAGAGCCAGCAAAATCAGAGGCGATCGCCCTCCCAACATCGATCGCCTCGTTCGAGACGTGTGCGATCGCATCCAACCTCTCATCGAACAAGCTTGCGGCGAAATGCGCGTCCTGGATATGAGCTATCCGATCGGGCTGGACAAAATCTATACCGATGTCAACATCTTGGAGCGGATTACGAGCCGTCGCGGGCTGGAATGGGCGGAGATGATGCGCGAGGCGGGGCGCGAGCAGTTCGATCGATTCTGCTTGGGCGATGTCAAAGAAAAGCGCGTTCCGGGATTAAAAGCGGTTGAAGATTTTCCAAAACTGATGATTTTGGGTAAACCGGGAGCCGGAAAGACGACGTTTCTCAAGCGGTTAGCCATGCAGTGCATCGGTCGCCAATTCAAGCCCGATCACGTCCCCGTCTTTGTCACGCTCAAGGAGTTTGCCGAAGCCGATCGCCAGCCGAGCCTGTTGGAATATCTCAATGAACGGGCGGGAGAGTCATTTTGAGGCGATCGTGCAGGCAGGCAGAGCGATGATTTTGCTGGATGGTTTGGATGAAGTGCGGGAAGTTGATAGCGATCGAGTGTTGCGGCAGATCAAAGAATTTTCGCAAAAGTTCTCTGAAAATTGCTTTGTGATCACCTGCCGAATTGCTGCCAAAGAATACACCTATGAGCAATTCACCGAAGTTGAAGTGGCCGACTTTGACGATCGACAAATTGCTGAGTTTTCTAATAACTGGTTTCGCAGCCGCAATGATGCGGTGAAAGCCAAACGATTTTAGAAAGGCTGGAAGAAGATAAACCAATTCGAGAACTGGCGGCGAGTCCGCTGCTGCTGACGCTGCTGTGTTTAGTGTTTGAAGATTCGGGCAGCTTTCCGACCAATCGGGCTGAACTATATCAGAACGGCGTGGATGTGCTGCTGAAAAAATGGGACGTGAAGCGCAACATTGAGCGCGATCGAGTCTACAAAGGTCTGTCGCTGAAGCGCAAAGAAGCCCTACTCGGCCAGATTGCCCGCAAGACGTTTGAAGCAGGAAACTACTTTTTTAAGCAGCGAGAAGCCGAACTCTACATCAGCGAATATATTCAAAATCTGCCAGGTGCTAGCACTGATCCAGAAGCGTTAGAAGTCGATAGTGCTGATGTTTTGAAGTCGATCGAATCTCATCACGGTCTATTTGTAGAACGAGCAAGAGGCATTTATTCCTTCTCGCACCTCACGTTTCACGAATATTTCACCGCTCAAGAATTTGCGAACAATTCTGATCCGCACAAAGTAGAGCAAGCACTACAAACACTTGCCAGCCGCATCACTGAAAAGCGCTACCGAGAAGTATTTTTGCTGACGGTGGGAATGTTGCCTAGCGCAGATTATTTACTGCGTCTGATGAAATCTCAGACCGATGTTCTTTCGGAAAATACAAAAATACAGAGATTTCTTGTTTGGGTGAAGGAAAAATCAACCGCTGTGAATACACCGTACAACCCCACAGCAGTCCGAGCATACTATTTTGACCTTGACCTTGCAATTAACTACGAATACTTTCGCACTTTTGATTTAGCTCTTGCCTTTGATCATATCCTTAATTTAACTTCTGCCTGCAAGAGCGATCGCGACTACGAAAAGATTATTAGCAACGCTCGTACTCCCAGCCCCAATCTTATAAGCAATCAGGATCTTAATCTCGATCTTCTCCTCGATCTCGACCTTGTTTGTGCTATTCAATATGCTTTTGCTCTTAATCGTGTCATACATCGAGGCAATAGAATTATAAATGAGCTTAGCTTCGCTCTTTTCCGTGCCTCTTGCCGTAATTATGAACTTCAGCAAAAACTACAAGAACTGCAAGATCAGCTAAAACTGATCGGCCTCTCTACGGCTATCAGGCAGCAGCTTCTCAAACAGTTGAGAACCATAATGAATAAAGATCGTAGTATTGGACATAATTGGCAGTTTTCTAGTGAACAAAAAGAGCTTTTGCAGCAGTATTACGATGCAAATTTGCTGCTGGTTGATTGTTTGAATAGTGATTGTTATGTGAGTCGAGAAGTGCGACAGGAGATTGAAGAGACTTTGCTGTTGCCGATCGCAGAAATTGAAGCGTGGAAGCAGAACAAAGGCAAATCGTGATTGATGGAGCGATCGCCATTCGATCGATTTGATGGTTCGATCGCCTTGAAATAAATTTCAGGCTCATAGCGAAAACCCGTTAAAACGGGTTAACCCAATTCAATCCAGTCCGTTTTGGGACTTTAGCTTTTAGCCCGAATTTTAATTCAGGGCATTCCACGCATCACAATCGATCGTGGCGTTCCAGAACGGTATCGCCCCTCCTCCTAACTCTCCCAAATCGTTGCAAGACCAAGAACAAAACCCGGAAGAACATCTTCACCGTTCAGCGCTGAAGGTCGAGTCCGTTCCGGCAGCGCTTCGCGATCGCAAACTTCCTTCACTTGCCCCGCTCGATAAATCTCAACCTGTTGATCTTGAGGATTAATCAGCCAGCCCAAGCGCAAACCATTATCAACATATTCCTGCATTTTCTGCTGCAAATCTTCAATCTCATCAGTTTCTGACCGAAGCTCGATCGCAAAATCAGGACACAGCGGCGCAAACTTTTTTTCGCTGTTCCGGCGTGAGATTTTCCCAGCGATCGATCGACACCCAAGCCGCATCGGGCGATCGAATTGCTCCATTCGGAAGCCGAAAACCAGTCGAAGAACTAAACACAATTCCCAATCGCGTTTGCTCATTCCAAGCAAATAGACGACCGATCAAACCAGCTTCACGACTGCCACCTTCACTCCCAACTGGAGACACAATAACTAACTCTCCTTTCGCAGTCCGCTCAAAGTTAAGGTCGCGATGATTGCGGCACAATTGTTCAAACTGATCATCATTCAATTCAATCAGCGGCTTGAGGTTGAGAACGATCGCTGTCATATCAATTCCTCGCCTGTACTTGACCTCATCATTGTAGGTTGGCTAAATCCCATCACTCCAAATTCACGTACTTTGTCACCACGCGCATCAGCTTTCCAGTATTCGGTTCAGGAAGCGGATCGCTCCATTCATAAATTTCAGCAAACTCTTTCAAAAACAGGGTGTAAACAATATTTGTAATTCCCGGATCAGAGCCGACGACGATAATACGGACGGCTTCACGGCGATCGCGTTTTTTCGGACGATCGGCAGGCGGATCGATCGGCGGATCGATCGGTGGAATATTCGCATCTGCATTCGACAAAAATTCTTCAGCCATCAGAACCTCTTTTTGATGTCGTCAAAACTGTGACATTCTGACTATATCAGATGTATCCACAAATGCGACATTTACTCGGTCAATGTCCTCTGACACGATCGAGCGCATGGGCAGAGCAAGTCAGGCACTCAAACAAGTTCTCGAAACATACGGTATTACACAAAACAAGCTAGCCGTCACGATGGGCATCAGTCGCGCCAACGTTGGCCGTTGGTTTCACGGTCTAGACCCCAGCGCCGAAAATATTGCCGAAATTACGAAAGCACTCAAGCAAATCAATCCTGAAGCGGCTCAGGCGTTTGTCAAGCTGTATCTCGGTGAGATTTTGGAAGAGTAGCGATCGCCCTAAAACGATGGACTTGACGGAGCGGCGGGTTCTTGGCGCGATCGCCATTCTTGAATCAGCGATTGTGCCGAGTCATAAGCAGACGATCGCGACGGAATATTTTCGGCAGTGTCGATCGCGCTCGACAAATCCGATTGCGATTGAGCTTGAGCCGTTTGCAGCAACGATTGGCTCGATGCCTCGATCAGGCGATCGGCCTCGGCTCTGGCGGAACTGTTGGGCGAAACCTGGCTGGCGATCCGAATCGAGGAGACGAGTCCGGCGATCGTATTGCTGCTCGCCGCCTGATATGCCTGCTGCAACTGCGTCTGACCCTGAATTTGGGTACGCCAATCACGCAGATCTCGTTGGGCTTCGCCAGACAAAGCGCGGCCAGACGCGATCGATTCCACCGTTTGAATCGCCGCAGGCAAATTTCCCGACAGCGCCAGGGCACGAGCGCGATCGAGAATTGGGCGATCCTGCATCGTTTGAACTTGGCTTGTCCAGTCGCGGATGCGCTCTCTCGCCTGCGGATAGAGCGATCGACCGGGGCGAATCTGGCTCGCTTCTGCGATCGCCGCCTGCAAGGAGGCCATATCGCCCGGAATCGCAACCTGTTCGGCCTGATCGAGGCGCGGGCGGTCTTGCATATCCTCGACGCGCTGCGACCAGTCAGCAATCAGGCGACGCGCTTCGGCTCGACGCGGATTTCCCTGCCCGACCATTGAAGGCTTCGGAAATGGCCGAAGTGAGATCGCCCAGTCCGCCCGGTTCAGCAAACTGGCGAGCGCGTTCCAGATATC
>JAAUTJ010000135.1 GCA_012031475.1 Leptolyngbyaceae cyanobacterium SM1_3_5
GCGACTTTCTTCCGCTTCTGGATGGCGCACGACAGCTATCAGGCCGTTTCACCGATTCAAAGTTTAATTTTCATCACGTTTGTGCAGTACCACCGCAATACAGCGGGGCTAGCCTACACCTTTTTTGCCTGCGCCGAGCCGGAAGAGTGGGCAGCAATGTTTGCCTATGCCGATCTGACTCGCCTCCCTGAAGCCGATTTTGTCGTCGGCAGTCAGTGCTACGGCGCATATGGACATGACTGGCGCGTCATGCCGCCGGATCGGTGGCAAGAACTGCTCGTGCAGCGCGAGATCGCCGCTTCTCAGGCTGTGCCCGTTCAGGCAACGGAACCGATCGTCGTTCTGAGTCAGAATGACTTTGCGATCGCCGTCAAAACTGCTCTGGGTCAGCTTGCCCAGCCGGATTTGCTGGCTCAAAGTCCGCTGCTGCGATCGCGCCTCGTCATCGAGCAAACTACCAAAGCCGACAAGTCCGGGCGGATTGCGGCTTTGCAGGGTTTGCTGCGATCGGCGATCGAGTCGTTGCAGTCGTCACCCCGCGAGGCAAAACTTTATTGAGCGCTGAATCACAGCTATTTGCAGCCCGCAGCCACACAGGAAAAAGCGGCAGAACTGCTCGACTTGCCCTTCAGCACATTTCGCCGTCACCTCAAGGCTGGAATTACACGAGTCACCGAAATTTTGTGGTTTCAGGAAACGGGTCGGCTGGACTAAACGATCACAAAGTTAGTGGAGGTGAGGCTGGTTGGTCTGACGTTTTGCAGCGTTGCTAGCGTCACAAACCTGTTGGCTGTGCCGCCGCCGTCTGCATCAATTTTGATTTCGGTGTTGGCTCCAGTTTGCACCAGTTGCACGTGCTGCTGGTAGCGAGCAAACGGCGTTACCCCACCGAACTGCGAAGCGGACATGATGCGGCGCAGATCGATCAGATCTTCAGCGGTGTTGAAGTCGGTGATGGTGTCTACGACTTCGCTGAGACTGTTGAACGTGAACTGATCGCGACCGCCGCCGCCCGTCAGTCGATCGTTGCCTGCGCCACCAACCAGGACATCAGTACCCACGCCGCCGATCAAGGTGTCTGCCCCCGCGCCGCCCACGAGCAGGTCGTTTGCGGCTCTACCGCTTAGCTTGTCGTTGCCTGCACCACCTCGAAGAGTATCGCTGCTTGCACCGCCAAACAGCTTGTCGTTGCCTGCACCACCAGCGAGGACGTTGCGGTTGCAATCGCCTCGCAAGGTATCACCTCGCCGCGTCCCCCTAAAGTTTCGTCCCCGCCTGTCCTGATTGAACAAGGGAAGCACGATCGCGACTCCGGTGCTGCCATCGATCGGGATTGGGTTGCCTGTGCCACCTGTGCCGCCTGTACTGCCACCTGTGTTGCCACCTGTGCTGTTAGCAGGCGTAATGTTGAGTACAAAGACATCGCTGAGTGTAGCTGTGCCGTCATTAGCAGCGACTTTGACACTGATCAAACCCGCGTTGCTAGCGTGGGTGTGCCGCTGAACGTGCGAGTGTTGGGATCGAAGCTCAGCCAGTTGGGAAGCGTCGTTCCATCTTCGAGCGTGGCGCTGTAGGTGAGGCTGTCGTTGTCAGCATCGGTGAAGCTGTTGGCCGGAAATGTAAAGCTAAACGGGCTGCCTGTTTGCTGAGCCAGATCTGCGATCGCATTGGCAACGATCGGTGTTCGATTGGCTGCAACATCAAGTTCAAACCTGTCGCTGGACACTCCACCTCGGCCATCTCTAGCCGTGATTTTGAGGTCGATCGAGCCGACATCATTGGCTTGGGGCGTACCGCTTAAGGTGCTGCTGCCATCAAAGAAGAGCCAACTGGGAAGCGGCGTATCGTCAGCGAGCGTCACCTGATAAGTGAGACTGTCGTTATCTGGATCAGTAAAGCTGTCAGTTGGGATAGTGAAGCTGAACGAACGATTTTCGCGGGCGCGGGCGTCTGCGATCGGCTTTACCAGTGTGGGAGCTTGATTGGGCGGGTTGTCAACGTCCAGCGAGATCGTGTAGGCCCGATCGCTGAACTCAAAGCCGTCACTGACCTTAAACTGGAAGCTGGCATAATTCTGACCGCTTGCGCCCGCCGCAGGCTTGAACTTCAGCCTACCGAGATCGGCCACTGAGATTCTTTGATTGAGCGTGACGGCTTCGCCTGCATCTGCGCTGTTGCTGTTGTTGCTGTCGAGGAACAGTTCACCCAAGCTGGGAACCTGCGTAATTTCCACTTGAGCCAAGGTGTTTCCGTCGTCATCACGGAAGCCAAAATTCGATTCGCTGAAAGCGGCTACTCCATTAAAGGGAACGCGCTTATCGTTATCGCTGGCAGTCGGGAGCGTGTTGTTGATGTAGATTTGAACGCCCAGGTCTGCATCAGCCACGTAAACCCGATTGCCTTCTACTAAAACGCTGCGGGCGCTGCCTCCGGGCGTATCGAGCCGTGCCGGAAGTAGCGCTGGGTTCGTAGGGTCAGTGGCGCGAATCACTCGCACACCGTCTGCTTCGATCGCCACATGAACAGCGTCCCTCGTTGCACTGACACTGACTGCATTTCCGCCCACATCAAATGTGCGAAGCAGCGTCGGGCTTTCGGGAATCGAGATGTCGATCGCCTGCACTCCTGCAAACCCATCGGCCACAAACAGAACATTACCCACGATCGCCAACCCTTGGGCAAAGCCACCATCGGTTGCGATCGGTGCTAATCGAGTCGGTGTATCTGGGGTTGTAATGTCATATCGCTGCACATCCGCATTTCCTTCGGCAATGTAAAGGATGTTTCTAACAACCAGGACGCTGCGGGCACTGCCTGAAGCTTGCGTGGCGATCGTTCTGCTTGGAAGAAACGTTGGACGGGTTGGATTTGCAACGCTGATTTGCTTCACACCGCCGCCTTCAGTTGCAACATAGAGAATGTCACCCGAAGCCGCAAAGCTCACTGCATTGTCACCGACAGCGATCGCATCCAGTGGCGTTGGAACAGCAGGATTCGAGAGATCAACGGGTTTTACTCCCGCAAACCCATCGGCTACAAACAAAACGTTGCCCACGATCGCCAACCCTTGGGCAAAACCATCGGTGTCAATCAGTGGTGATTGTAAACTGGGATTAGTAGAGTTACTCAGATCAATTCGCTGCACTCCCGAACCGCTATCGGCAATGTAGAGAATGCCGCTGGCACTCAGCAGGCTGCGAGCGCTATCCGGCGTATTGACAGTTCGGTTGATCAAACCCAAGACATGTGCATAAGCCGCTTGCGTCGCTGCATCAAACGCGATCGCACTGTTGACCTCCCCAAGCTGCATGTCGAGATGCCAGTTACCGCCCAAGCCGCGATCGCCTGTCAACGTTTTTGAAGCCGCGATGCTTGCGCCTGTCAAGCGGTGGATCTGTTCGACGAAGGCAACGCCGCGATCGTCTGAAGCCACATTGCAGCCATACAGCAAAATGTCAGCTTCAATGAGGATGCTGCGCCAGCCTTGCAGCAAAGTCGCATAGGTCGGCAAGTTGTCTACGCTAAGCCAGGTACTGCCAAGCTGCACCGCACCCGCCATACCGTGCGAAACAATGTCAACACTGGCGACTTGAGTTTTGCCCAGCAGTGCCTGCGTGATTGCAGGACACCATCCTCGCTCGGATGCAGAATGAACGCTTCTGTGTTCGGTGCGATGTCAGTCAGCAGTTGCTCATAGTCTTGAACACGACTATCGATGAACAGCAACGCAGGGGGAGCGGGAATGGACGAGGAGTCCGAAGTGAACGGGGACGGGTAGTGCAAGCCTGTCATAACGTAGTAGGAGTGGGAGTGATGAAGATGGGGTGAAAAGCAGTTTGATCGAGTGCGATCGCGGCGCACAGTCAGCAATCAAAAAGCCTTTGATTCACTTTTGTTTTCAGTATTCCCAAAGCGAGTGTGAAAAACTGACGTAATTTCGGCTTTCTTGTCACGTAAAAATACTGAATTCTCAGTGACTGGAATTCTGTTGCAGTTCGCGAAGCCCTGTCGCGCTGTGGCAAAAAGCAGGTAAAATAGCCGCAATTTCGGTAATCGTCAGCCCTGGCTTGTGTCCGCATCGATCGCCACCGTGATCTTCTTGCTGGAATGCGCTCCAGCCGTGCAATCGATGCTTGCGTTTTGACATTCTATTTGGAGGCAGGTATGACTAAACCTCAATTGCAGCACATCGAATCCACCTTGGCAAAGCTGGGTGGATCAAGCGAGGCAACCCTGCCCAGCTTCAAAATCGATGCTTCAGCGGAGGCGGCTCGTGTCCCCCGTGCCAGCCTTCCAAACGCCAACCTACCCAATCTGCCCAAGTTCAAGCCGCCCAGCATCAGCAGTCACCACCACGCAGCCAATCCTGCGCTGGCCGCTAACTTGCTCAAGACGATCGCCACCAAAGTCAGCGCGTGGCAAACTGAGCTTCAGCAGGTGATGCGGCAAATTCAAGCGCTCTACGAAGACGGGCCAATTATCGATGGCTGGCTGGATGCACACGCACCTGCGGCTGTGGCTGCGGCTGCCGATCCTTCGACGCTGCGCCATGCTGAAGTCGATCGCCTGATGGACTATGTGCAGGAAATTTGTCAGACGCCGCCCGCTGCGATCGATTCGTCTCCAGCCGGATATCGCCTGTGTGGACTGGATGCAGACGGCAAGCTGTGGTCGCGTCCCTGCCCGCCCGATCAGCTTCCGCAGGTGAGCTTGGCGATCGCTCGCTACCAAAAGCTACGCCAGCTTCTCGCCCGCAAACAGCAGCTTGAAACGCAACTCCACGACTTAGCCCAAACGCTCATTCCAATTCAAACGCACCTGCAATCAATTCGCTAAGTCGCGGGTGCTGGAGCGGAAATAGGGCGCGATCGCTACTGCTGCTCGGCTTTGTAGATGTAGAGGTTGCCAAACACGCCGATCGTCTCGAAATGATAGGACGGCAGCAGATCGCTCACCGACAAATCAGTTTTGTAAACGCTCAGCAGCAGCCAGTTTTGGCGATCGGTGTTGTTAGCAATTAAGCGCCGAATTTGTTCTTGGTTGTCCTCCAGAATCGCCGCGCACTGAGTTTGGAGAAATTCGCCTAGCACGTTCGGAGCTTGAGTGCAGGCGTTGTCTTTGAGGTAGGTGGTCAGTTGCTCGGTGGCGTAGTCGTCATACGCTTCGGGAGCGGGATTGGTTGCCGCCATGCCGATTCCCACTGCGGCCAGGACTGCGGCGATCGCATACACCAACAAATTGCGCTTCATGGCAGTCCCCAAAAGGTCATCTTTATCATGATTGAGACGATCGCCCTTCGTCCAATGTGCCTACCGACGACTTCAAGCGGCTCCCTGCAATCCGAGGTAAACAAACGCAAGCAGGCTCAGCAAAATCAGCAGAAACAAACTT
This sequence comes from Leptolyngbyaceae cyanobacterium SM1_3_5, assembly GCA_012031475.1. Classification (GTDB taxonomy): domain Bacteria; phylum Cyanobacteriota; class Cyanobacteriia; order Elainellales; family Elainellaceae; genus JAAUTJ01. Next base: position 5,392 of record JAAUTJ010000135.1, read on the forward strand.
TTTGTGATGCTGCGGAAAATCATAAGCCTCGATCGCACGACTTTCATCCTGTTGTTATTCCTAATTGTCGATCACTCTTCGCCAAACGTCTCCACCTCGTTCCACAACCGCTCAAGCTGATGACGCCACGCCCCCAACACCTGATCGCGCTGTTCAGCGGGCAAATCCACATCGCCCATCACGCCTTCCTCATACAGGCGATCGAGCATCTGCATCGTGGTTTCCAGCGACTGGCCTTGCAGCTTGGCCGTGAGGATGATTTGGCGAATTTGCGTTTCGGCAAACTGGTTAAAGCTGGGCGACAAGCCGCGCTGCTGAAGCGCAATTAGTTGCGCGATCGCCGCCTCAAAATCTTCTCCGGTCAAGCTCGAAGCGCTGTGCTGAAACACGCCCCACAAAACACCTTGATAGATGGCATAGCGAGCTTCTTGCGTTTCGTCAAAATTCGCCTCAAGCAACTGACCGAGGAACGGTTCGGCATCTTGGGCAGATGTGATCGAAACGAGCGATCGCAGCCAGCTTTGGTCTTCCGAAAGCAACACGAGCAGTCGCAGTCCGTCATTCTCGACCTGCCACGATTCCGGCTCGGCCACCTGCACTTCTGCGCCGAAGAGGTTGGTGAGGGTTTTCGTGATGTCTTGGGGGGTCATAGGAGGGGGTGTCGGGTGTCGGGTATCGGGTGTCGGGTGTCGGGTGTCGGGCTGTTCGCTGACACCTGATCTCCGATACCGAACCTAGCACGATCGCTTCCCGACAAAAATCCCCCGGTGGTCAATCGGGGGAAGCTTTACCCTATCTAGGTGTGCGGAGAGAAATCCAGTTAGGAAGCTAGGCGAGCCAGTTCGGTGACGGCTTCGGCTTTGGTGTTGGTGTTGCGCTCTGGCGTTTCGCGGTTGAACTTCATGTGAATCGATCGCGTTTGTTCACCGTCTGCTGCCACTGCCATGATCGGATAGTCGATCAGGCCATCTTGGAAGGACATTTGGAAGCGGAAGGTGCCGTCCGAGTTGAGCTTGATCGGGCGACCGCCGATCGTCACAGTCGCATCCGGTTCGGTTGCGCCGTAGACAATCAGTTCGGCATCGGCCACCAGCCAGAACTGGCGCGGACGCATTCCAGGCATCGATCCGGAGAAACCAGCGCCCGACATGCCCATGCCGGAAGCGGTCGGCATTGCCCAGCCGCCGACACCAGACGGGAAGACAAACGAGCTAACGGCCTGCTGGGGCACTTGCTGCATTGAGCCGTAGAGCGATCCGGCTACGCGCTGAGCTTCGATCGATTCGGCCATGCCAAAGATTTCGTCGTAGATGGCGTTGCCTGTGCGGGTTCCGTTACCTGCTGCCATTGCTGCCATGCGGCGGCTCGGTGGCACAAGCTCGACAAACTGTTTGCTTTCGAGCGACTCTTCCCACGCCACTGTGATGAAGGTGTCTTCGATCCAGTCGGACGGGTAGACGGGCGGAATGCGGACGGGAGCCGATCGCGCCAAGACCAGCCAGCGGCCATCGCCGCAGATGTAGCCAATTTCGGCGGCATAGTCGCGATCGCTGACGGGGATCGGCAGATACCACTCGCGCACCATCTCGTCGCACTCATATTGCTGAACGCTGTGCGGCGTTTGGTAGCCAAAGTTGATGTCGGTCACGTCATAGAAGCGCAGAGCCAAGCGATAGCCGCCTTGCCGACGCAGTTCTTCTTTGTGTTCGTTTGTCACGTCCCAGTAGGCATACGCCCATTGGGGATCGCGGGGCATCAGCACAATTCGGCTTTCGCCATAGCCTTCGGGCAGTTCGCCTAAATCTTCATCGACGGTTGCCAGCATCGCCATGACTGGCTCAGCGGCCATGACTGGCTCAACGATCGCTTCGGACTGACCAACCTCAAATTTTGTGGCTTCCACTTCTTGCTGAACCTCTGGGCTATGGGATGGGACGGGCGAAAACTGAGTACGCTGTACTTCTTTGATTGAGCTAAGCAGTTGATCTTTTCGCATTCGGCTGTAGCGCGAGATGCCGCATTCGCTGGCGACTCGGCGGAGTTGCCTCAGCGTCATTTCCTCTAGGGGCGGGCGTTCTTTGGTCATGTTGAGATCTCCGGGGATAGAACCTTGTGGACGCGATCGACTCGATCGCGGTGCAAGCAGATTTTCTTTGGGATCACGGGGATCAATTCGATAGGTTTACTTTTGCAGAAACGTTACAAATCGGTCAAGAGGGCAAAAACATCGATTTTGCGTCACTTCAACGATTCTGCTAGGTTTGCGGGGATCGCAATGTCAAAATTTCCTGACATTTGAGCAGTTCGGGGATCAAGCGGGGATCGCAATATGTCATGATTTGCTCATTGGTTCACGTCAGGTAATGACTGATTCTCCTTCCGCCAAATCCAGCCGAATTTTGAGCAGCGTCTTGACTCCGGCTTTGCGGCTGTGGCTGCGATCGCAAGTGCAGCAAATCGACAAGCTGGAGTTGCAGATTGCAGGGGGCGATCGACAGTTGCTCGGCGGCTATGTTCCGCGAGTGGATGTGTCGGCAGAAAACGCCGTCTATCAAGGCTTACATCTGACTCAAATTCGGCTCAGCGGCACGAATATTCGCGTCAATTTGCGGCAGATCTTGCGGGGAAAGCCGCTGCAACTGCTGGAGGTTGTCCCCGTTGTGGGAGAGACGATGATTACCGAGGCGGATTTGAATGCCTCATTGCGATCGCCCCTGCTTTCCCAAGCCGTCAGCGAATTTTTGGTGACGCTGCTGCGATCGGGCGAAGCGGATTTGCTCGACGCGCCTGCCGACGATCTCAACTTTGACCAGATGCGAATTCAGCTTGGTGCAGGTCAGTTCACGCTCAGCGCCAATCTGATTTCCGTCAGCGGAACGCCAACCGCGATCGCAATTCGGACAGGCTTGAAAGTGGCGGATGGGCATCAGCTACAGCTTGATCAGCCGCAGTGGTTGCCTCACGCTCAGGCAAAGCGCGGTTTGCCTTTGAAAGATCTCGACGGCTGGACGATCGATCTCGGTGATGACGTGCAGCTAGAGCAACTGGCGATCGATCCTGAAAAAATCGCCTGTCAGGGGCGAATTAACGTGATCCCGCTGCCAGAGTGAACGCTCACAGGCCACAAAAAGCGGAAACTTCCTGCCAGATTTGCGGCATCGCGTCAGTTAGCGCGTGATCGCTGTCGAGTTCGATTAGCTTGATCCAGGGACGATCGATCGCAAAATCACGGCTCGCCTGCACAGGGATCACGTCATCATTGTGACCATGCAAAATCAGCGTCGGGATCGATCGCTGAAGCTGGCTTTCGTCGTACTGGCTGGCATCTTCAACAAATTTGTAGCTCAAGGGAATCTGCTGCTGTTCGCCGTAGTGGTAGACCGACAGCATTCCAGTCGATCGCCACTGCTGGACGGTTTGCGGTCCCAGACGCGGCAGCCAATGCTGCAAAAATCCGAAAGCGGCGCAAGCAAAACGAGTCGCTCTACTTGCGTTTGCTGCTGAGCAATCCACGCCGCCGTCAGTCCGCCAAAGCTCGATCCAATCAGCGTTACGGGCTGCGATCGTGGAAAAAGCGCTTGCGTTTGCTGAATTTGGCGAGTCAGCGTCAGGTCGGTGAAGTCGGGCTGATTGAGGTCGGGGATCACCAGCGGTAGATCGATCGCCCGAAACCTGTCAGTGAACTCTTGGGCTTTGGTCGATTTGGGGCTGGAGGCGAATCCATGCAAGTAGATGTAAGGCGATCGCGCCTGTTTGCCAAACGCAATCCGTCTGTCAATTCCATTCAGCATTGCCGCCATAAAATTGTCTTTGTGTCCTAACAAGCACTCTCCTAGCCTATCAGTTCGGACCCCGCAGGGCTGCGGGCATCGGTGCCCGATCGCAATCAATCAACCGATTGAGTACAGGGTTCACATACGCCAAAAAATTCCAGCGTGTGATAGTAAATTGTGAACGCCTGCGATCGCCGCAACTGCTTTTCCATCTCTTGCAGCGGACAAAAATCCAGCGGCACAGAATTTCCACACTGCAAACAGGTCAAATAGTGCTGGTCTTGCTGAATGGGACTGTACAGCGCTTCCCCGTCGGCGGTTGTGC
>JAAUTJ010000136.1 GCA_012031475.1 Leptolyngbyaceae cyanobacterium SM1_3_5
GCACTGACTGCCGATCGCACCCCAGAATGCGAATCTTCAAACGCGATCGCTTGGTCGGGGGCAACGTCGAGCTTGGCGATCGCCGTCAAATACGGCAGGGGGGCGGGTTTGCCTTCTGAGAGTTCTTCGCCCAGTACGACAAGCGGAAAGCGATCGCGCAGCCCCAGCACGTCCAGCATAAATTCGGCGTTGGCGCGGGGCGCATTGGTGACGACGGCTTTTTCAGATCGTGCTGCTCTGTCCAGCCCAGCAGTTCGATCAGTCCGGGCATCGGCTGAAGCAGGCTGGCAGCGGAATCGCGAAACATCGCTTCTTTGCGATCGGCCAGTCGATCGTTTTCTTCCGGCGTTAGGGCAGGCAGCAGATCCGAAATAATTTCTTCATTTAGCCGTCCGCTAAACCGCGTCTGATAGAACACCGGATCGATCTCGCGGCCAAATTCGCGCATCACCGATCGCCAAACCTGATAGTGGATCGGGTCGGTGTTTGCCATTGTGCCGTCGAGATCAAACAAAAGTGCGCTCAGCATTCGGTCAGGGAAAGCGACCTCCCTATTGTAGGCAGTTCCGTTCGCGGTACAGAGTTGTTTGCAGCACGATCGAACCGGACAGGCGATCGAGCGCAAAATTGGGTTGCGGTACGATCGATCCATCTTCCCAATCCTTACCTTCATGAGCCGTCAACCCGTCAAGCAGCCGCCCTGGTGGATCGCCGCCCTTCTTCTCAGTGTCTTTCTGACGCTGGCTTTCCTTTCAGTCTGGACGCTGACCGCAGTGGCCGACTCAACGGCAATTTATCAAACTCGCACTCCTCACCGCGACGGCATCGGCAAAATTTATCAAGGTCGTGAAATCGCGCAGGTGATGGGACATACAGGAGCCACTTGGCTGGAACGTCCGAGCCGCAGTTGGGAAGAGCAGCCGCAAAAGCTAATCGACATGCTGGACTTGCAGCCGATCGATCGCGTGGCCGACATTGGAGCCGGAACGGGCTACTTCAGCTTTCGGATCGCGCCGCTCGTGCCGCAGGGCGGAGTGTTTGCCGTTGACATTCAGCCGGAAATGATCGACATTCTCAACTTTTTGAAGGCAGAAGATCACGTCGAAAATGTTGAGCCAATCCTCGCCACGCTCACCGATCCAAATTTGCCGGAGGGAATCGATCGCGTCTTGATGGTCGATGCCTACCACGAATTCGAGTATCCCTATGAAGTGATGACGGCGATTGTGCGATCGCTCAGCCCACGCGGACAGGTGATTCTAGCCGAATATCGCGGCGAAAATCCGTTCATCCCCATCAAAGGACTGCACAAAATGACAGCAGCGACAGGTGCGCCGCGAAATGGCTGCGATCGGATTGCGCTGGGTGAAAACGTTTGACGGTTTGCCGCAGCAGCATTTGATGGTGTTTGAAAAGGAATCGTAGGGGGCGGTGGTTGCAGGGCTGACTTCTTAATAGCCCTGTTTCATCGCTTTTGCTGAAGTAAATTCTCAAAGCCGCTCTGTGGCTCGGAGGTCTATTGAAGTTACTGACCAGGGATGAAGCCACAGCAACATCCTTTCATCCTCTGCTCTTGAGGACTACTTCCTACGGCAAGATTACCCGTCGGGCAATCTTGGGCAAAAGCGCTTGCCACTCGATCGCGCTCAAGTCGCTGAACAGCGTGATTTCTGGCTCATCGTCGATCGCAAGTCCACTCACCAGTTCGATCGCGACGCTGGAGATCATCAGGTCAGCCGCTTCAGGATCAATACCGCTCGTCGAGATCAAAAGCGTCAGTTGGGCGCGATCGGGATGCGTCAAAACCGTGTGCAGCAATTCGCTGAGCATCGCAAACAGTTTGTCTTCTGGCTGATTCCAGTCGGAAAGCATCCAGTTCGATCGCATCGCAATCTCAGCGATTCCGTCAAATCGGGCAAATCGCTTTTGTGGAATTCCTGGAGCAGTCGATCGGCCTGCACCAAATTGGGCATCAGCTTGAGGACGGCGGACATTGCCAATTGTGCAGGTCGCGATCGCCTTGCTGCACGGCAGACAGCGCCCCATGCCAGCAGATCCGCCAGTAGTTGCAGTCGGGATGGGCGGGATCGCGCTTGGTGAACCACACTCCGGTGTAGTCGATCGATCGCAGTCCAAATTCCGTAAAGCGATCGCGCTCAAATTCGTGGATTGCCTGCCGACAGCCTTCCCAGTGCCCGTAGTCGTCCACCTGAATCACGCCATCGGGAACGATTTGATCGTAGAGCGTGTTGAAAATGGCGAGCGTCGATTCGTACCAGTCACCATCGGCATGAAGCAGGGCGATCGCACCGATGCGCGATCGATTCGCAGGCAGCGTCTCGGCAAACAATCCGGCAACGGGGATCACGAGATCTTGAACGCCCAGCGCTTCGCAAATCAAATTCAGGTTTTCTGCGATCGGTGCTTTCAAGGTTCCGGCTCCAAATCCGGTTTCGTTGGCGGGAATTCCCTGATGGCGATCGATCTCGATCGGGTCGGGCATTCCTTCAAACGTATCGAAAGCGTAGACATAGCGCGGACGCAGACTGTAGCGCTGCACAACAGCGGCCAAAAGTGCCGCCGCTCCGCCTCGACAAGTGCCACACTCGACAATTTCACCGGGAACATCATCCAAGCAAATTTGCTTGGTCAGCGAGTACAGCGAAAACAGGCGATCGACACTCAGCAGCGTAAACGGACGCACGGCAGCCAGCAGCATTTGAAATTCCTCACCCTGCATTCCGTCCGCGATCGCTCCCGACAAGGCCAGCGCGTGATGATGCAGACTGCGCGGCAAGTCGTTCTGCTGCCAGTACAAATGGCTGAGGTGCTGATGCGCGATTCGTGACCCCGGATTGATCGTCAAGGCGGCTTGAAAGGCGGCGATCGCGGCTTCCTGCCGATCTTGCCGATATGCCGTTTTGCCTTGGGTGATGCGATCGCGCAACTGCTTTCGTTCAGCGAAATCGGGCAGCACAGGCGAGACAGGCGGCAGTCGCAGGGCGGCGATTCCACGCAGCAATTGCCGCAGGGGATCGCCGGAACTCCCGTCGATGCCACTGATTTCGTAATCTCGCAGATGGTCAGGCAGCGGCCAGTTCACGGCGGGATCAGGCTGATGATCGATCGCTTCCACGTTTCCGCGCCACGCCACGCCCATGATCTGCATCGTTTGATAAACCTTTGTCTTCCAGCCTTGTTCTTTCAAGTAGTCGAGTCCGGCAGCGACATCGGGTGAAGCCAGATCGTGAAACACAATCATCGCGTCCGGTGCGGCGAACGGCAGACAGGCGATCGCATCGTTTAGCGGCGCGGGCGCATCGTGATCCCGTCGATGAAGATCAAAGACCACTTGGCGACCTGCTGCGGCCAAGGCTTCGACGGCTTGAGGACTGTAGCCCGCGACGAGGTTGACGCGATCGCGCACTCCTGCCGCCGTCAGCGATGCATCGACGCTTTCATAGAATTCCGATCGCCCCAGCATCGGATCGATCACGTCCAGTTCGACGCCCGCTAAGGCGAGATGACAAGCTGACCAGCCCAGCCAGCAGCCAATTTCCAGCGCAGGTTTGCCCTGAAACTGCAAAGCATTGTTGTACAAAATTTGGGCTTCGTCGCGGCTGAGAAATCCGACTTGCGGCTGGAGGCGATCGACATACCAGTGATGCCCAATCGTGCGACGCAGATGCGGCCAAGGGCAGGTGTTGGGATCGCCAATAATTTTGTTGGGAAAAGCCGCGTCGGGACGGACGATCGCCAATCCGGGAGCCACATAATCACCATGCGGCAGCAGGGATCGATCGATGACGGCGAGCGTTTCGCGTACCATTCGATCGGCCTGAAACAGTTCGATCGCCCGCTGTCTGCAAGCTTGACCGATCGCCTGCCGCAGTTCGGGGATCGTCTGTCCAAGCTGCGATCGTTTCGGCAAGCTGGTCGATCGTGCCTTGGGGATCGCGGTTGGGATCAGGCAGCAGTTTTCCGGTTTCGCCGAGTTCTTCGGGGATGCCGCTGACGGCTGTGGCGATCGTCGGGATGCCTTTTGCCATCGCTTCCATCACGGCTAGCGGCATTCCTTCCGCCTCAGACGGAAACACAAAAATATCGGCAATGTTGAGCAAGTTGGCAATGTCCCAGCGTTTGCCTAACAGTCGAATGTGATTGCCGTTGCGCTCTGCGGCTTCTCGCAGTTCCGCCTCCAAAATTCCCTCGCCCGCCCAAACAAAATAAATGTCGTTGCGCGGTAGCTGATCGATACCGTTCCGCAAGCTCGCGATACCGTTCCGGGAGCGCTGCGCGATCGCGCCAAGCTGATACTGATAGCCTTTAATCGGCTCCAGTCGGGCGGCTGTGAAGCAAACGATCGCTTCCGCTGGAATGCTCAAACTTTCTCGTAAACGCAGATTTTCGGCTTCGTCTCTCGGCGCAAAGTAAGCGGGCGGACGACCATAATAAATGACTTCTCCGCGATCGATCGGCAGACCAAAATGCTGATGCAGTAAATCAAGATTTTCCTGCGAAACGGCAACGATCGATCGCGCTTTGGCATACTGTTCCGCCAGTAGAGGCAAGCAAAATTCAAAGTCTTTCGCAAAATCGGGCGTCACGAATCCCACCACGATCGAGAAGGGAATGCCGAGGGCGATCGCCGCTTGTTTGGCGGCAAAATCCGAGACCGGACAGCCATCGCTAAACAGAATCAAATCGGGCTGAAGCTGCTGGAAGAGGGCGATCGCCTCGTCCGCACTTCGCAACGTCCGCTCAAAGTCGCGCATCGTGTCAAACGGAAGCCAGTGATGTTCCACACCGATCGCTTGCTGCTGGGAAATCAGCGGATTGTCCGCCTGAGTTTGAACACAGAAGACCTGATCCCCGCGCTGCACCAGTCCCAGCAAAATCTCGTGGTTATATTGGGCAACGCCGGCCGACGCCGGGTTCGTCGGTGTAGAGCAAAATCCGATGAGAAGGGCGAATCGTCATGGGGCGGAATCTTGACTTGAGGGGTAAGACAGGGCTGGGATTCTTGATAGCCTACAAAAATTCTTAGGCGATCGATCGTTACGCTTCAGGCTACCCTCATCTGAACGGGCGATCGCCTCCTGTTGCCAATTCACACCCCTCTGCAATGCTGCGATACACGGCTCGACGGCTTTTGAGTTTAATTCCCGTGCTGCTGGGGATCACGCTGCTGGTCTTCGCGTTTTTGCATTTCATTCCGGGCGATCCGCTTTGGTGATGGTTGGCGAACGCGCCACGCCTGCACAGGTCGAAGCGCTGCGCGAACGCTTGGGGCTGAACGAACCGTTGCCGATTCAGTATCTCAAGTTTTTGGGCGGTTTGCTCCGGTTTGATTTGGGCAACAGCATCATCAGCGGAATTCCCGTCGCCCAGGAAATCCGGACGCGCTGGCCTGCCAGTTTTGAGCTTGCTGTGGCGTCGATGCTGTTTGCCGTGATCATTGGCGTTCCGGCTGGAATCATTGCGGCTGTCAAGAAAGACAAGTGGGTAGACAATACGGCGATGAGCGTTTCGCTGATTGGCGTGTCGATGCCTGTCTACTGGCTGGGGCTGCTGCTGATCTATCTGTTTGCGGTGAATCTGGGCTGGTTGCCGCCTTCGGGTCGAATTGGCGTCGATGTGGGCAATGCGTTTCGACCGATTACCGGATTCTTTATTCTGGATTCGATTTTGCGGTTCAATTTTGCGGCATTAGGAAATGTTTTGTCGCATCTGGTGCTTCCGGCGATCGCCCTCGGCACAATTCCCCTAGCCATCATTGCCCGGATCACGAGAAGCGCCATGCTCGAAGTGCTGTCGCAAGATTACATCCGCACGGCTCGCGCCAAAGGCTTGATCGAGCGCTGGGTAGTCATGAAACACGCGCTCAAGAATGCCCTTCTGCCTGTGATTACGATCATCGGTTTGCAGTTTGGGACACTGCTGAGCGGGGCGATTTTGACGGAAACGATTTTTTCGTGGCCGGGGATCGGCTCGTGGATTTACCAGGGCATTTTGAATCGGGATTATCCGGTGGTGCAGGGCGGCGTGGTGTTTGTTTCGATGGCGTTTGTGCTGGTGAATTTGCTGGTGGATTTGTCTTATGCGCTGTTCGATCCGCGTATTCAGTATAAGTAGATGACTCGCATTGGCTTACCCGCTGCGCCCTCGTGCTACCCGCTTCCCCTTCTGACCCTCTCCCGTTCAGATGCGAGATCTCCGCATTTCTCCCCCGTACAGACGCGAGATCTCACATTTCTCCCCGTAGAGACGCGAGATCTCGCGTCTCTACCAACCCCTATCCCCTACCCTCTAACCCTGCCGTGACTCAACCTCTCACTCCTAATCCACTTCAGGCTGAACCGCTGACCACTGCTGATGTTGCCGAAGGGCGGCGCGATTCGCTGAAAAAGGTGTTTCGGCATTTTTTGCGATCGACTTCTGGCCGCATCGGTTTGGTTTTGACGATCGCCCTCATTCTCCTAGCGCTGCTGGCTCCAATTTTGCGACCGTTTGATCCAACGACGGCGCGAGACTATGCGGCGCGGCTGGATGCGCCCAGCATGGCGCATTGGTTTGGGGCGGATGGCTTGGGGCGCGATGTGTTTACGCTGGTGTGGTACGGGCTGCGAATTTCGCTAGTGATCAGCTTGATTTCGGTTGGGCTGGGCTTGATTGTCGGCACGTTTTTTGGCTTGATTGCCGGATATTTTCGCGGCTGGGCGGATACGATTATTGGCTGGGCAACTGATATTCTGCTAGCGTTTCCCTCAATTTTGCTGGCGATCGCCGTCGTCACGATCGCGGGAGCCAGCCTGCAAAGTGTGATGATCGCGGTTGGTGTAGTGCAAATTCCCATTTTCATTCGCCTGACGCGCAGCATGGTTCTCTCTTTGCGCGAACAGGATTTTGTGCAGACGGTGCGAGCGTTTGGCGCAACTTCCAGCCGCATCATCTTCAGCCACATTTTGCCTGCCAGTCTTGCCCCGCTGATCGTTCAGGCGACGCTTTCGCTGGGAACGGCAACTTTGGAAGCGGCGGGACTCGGCTTCTTGGGCTTGGGCGCAAAGCCACCCACGCCGGAACTGGGCACGATGCTCTCCGATTCGTTTCGCAATGGCTATTCGCTCTCGGCTCCCTGGACAATTATTTTTCCCGGTTTGATGATTACGCTAATTGTGCTGGCGTTTAATTTGCTGGGCGATGGTCTGCGCGATGGCCTCGATCCGCGCAATCGCTAGGGCGATCGAACGATTTCACCACCGTCTCTGACTGTCACTATCGGACTGTCACTATCGTCCTGACTCGATCGCCCTCTCAACGACCGATCGACTCAAATTCTGCCATTCGTCAACCGACAGCTTGTACTCTTCATACAGTTCGCGCATCAGCAGCACGATCGCAGTGCAGGCGGTTTGATAGCTGATGTGAATTCGAGCCGTTTCGATCGCTTCATTCACCGAAGCATAAACCGTTCCATCCGCCAAGCGTTTGCGGCAAGGTGAATAGCACAAGCTTTGAAATCCCTGCTCGTGCGAAAACACTTCAATTAGCCAACCTTGATGAAAATCTGCTTCCGCTGGTTGCATTTCAAACCTTGCCTCAAATCAAACAGGTCGCCCTTTCTGGCGATAGCTCCACCCTAATGAAGTAGAACAATTACCTGCTAGCGCCATTTAGCGGATCTTGCAAGATCTCTATCTTTGGATAGATAAAGCGATCGCTCGTTTGACTTGATCGATGCCCAATTTGTTTACATCTTTAGCGAAATGGTGTGTGTGAAAACACCAACTGTCGATCGCGCCCCTCATCCTCAAATTCCTGCATTCCCATTCCAGCCATTTCTACCACGACTCGCCGCGCCGCAGGCTGCCAATCGCCCTGTCTCGCTGCAATTTCGACGATCGCGTCTTCATCTGCCATCCAAACGCGAATTTGCGTCGTCGCGAACTGTCCCGACTGATATGCAAACGATCGCCCGTCATCTTCGTACAGCGTAAACTCGCCGTCTCCCGGCCACACTTTGAGCGTCAAAACATCGATCGCCCGCTCGTCCACAAACTGCATCACAGGCTGTATTGGAACGATCGATCCGGCTCGGACATACAGCGGCATTCGATCGATCGGCGCATGAGCCAGAATGTGTGTTTTGCCTTCGTAACGCTCCTCTGTCCACCAGTCGAACCACGTCCCTTCCGGCAGATAAACGGCGCGATGTTCGCGTTCCGGCTTCAGAATCGGAGCGGCCATCAGTCCGCTGCCAAGCATCACCTGATCGTCAATTTGATAGGTCGTGTGATCTTGAGGAAATTCGTACAGTAGCGGTCTGAGAATCGGTGCGCCTGTTGTTGCCGCCTGCCAGAACAGCGAATAGTAATACGGCAAAAGGCGATAGCGCAGTTCGATGTATTCGCGGCAGATCTGTTCGACGCGATCGCCAAACACCCAAGGCTCGTGCCGCTCCGATCCGGTAATCGAATGCGCCCGCATCAACGGATACAAGAGGCCGACCTGCATCCAGCGGGCAAACAGTTCCGCAGTGGCATTTCCCGCAAAGCCGCCAATATCGCAGCCGACAAAGGCCACGCCCGACAAACCCATGTTGCACAGCATCGGCAGCGAACCTTCCAGATAATCCCACAGCGAATGATTGTCGCCCATCCACACGGACGAATAGCGCTGCACTCCGGCAAAACCCGATCGCGTCAAGACAAACGATCGCTCGGTCGGCCTCAATCTCAGCAATCCTTCGTAGGCGGCTTTTGCCATTCCCAAACCGTACAGATTATGCGCTTCGGCATGGGTCGTGCGTTCGTCTGAGGAACCTTGCGGCGCGTCGAGCGGAAAGGGAATTTTATTTCCCGGATCTCCGAAGGGGCGATCGTTCAAGGCAGGCTCGTTCATGTCGTTCCAAATTCCAGCCACGCCCATCTCGGTCAAAGCTTTCTGACAGTCGCCCCACCAGTGCTGCACATCCGATCGCAAAAAGTCCGGGAAGACCGATCGATCCGGCCAAACATACCCGTGAAATAACTTGCCCTGCGCCGTCCGCACAAAATAATTTTGCGCCAGTCCCTCATCGACCACGCTGTAATCCGCTTCCGGTTCGTACTTGACGCCGGGATCAACGATCGTCACCACCTTAAAGCCGTCCTGCGCGATTTCGTTAATCAGCTTCGCCGGATCGGGAAAGCGCTTCGGACTCCAGGTAAACACGCGAAAGCCGCGCATGTAGTCGATGTCCAGGTGAATCACATCGCAGGGAATTTTGCGGGCGCGAAACTCCTTCGCCAGTTCGCGCACTTCATTCTCAGATTCATAGCTCCATCGACACTGGTGATAGCCGATCGCCCACTTCGGCGGCAAGGGCATTCGTCCAGTCAGATGTGTAT
>JAAUTJ010000137.1 GCA_012031475.1 Leptolyngbyaceae cyanobacterium SM1_3_5
CATCCCAAATCGATCAGGTCTAAGCCTTGTTCGCGGGCGCGGGCTTTGAGTTCGTCTAATCGGGCAAAAACATAGGGCGGCAGGGCGCGGAGGCGATCGGCGGGCGTAATCCAATCTAAGCTCATGCCGTCACCTCAAGGCTGGAGATCATGCTGTCAGTCGGTGCCGTCGTCGAAACCCATTGCGGCCATCAGTTGGGCGGGCGTCACGGCAAACGGCAGTCGGTGAATGTCTGAGCCGATCGAGCAGGCAACAGAGGCAGCGTGTTCGAGGTTGGCGATCGTAATGTTCGCCAGTCCCAAATCTGCCAAGCTCTGCGGCAAGCCAATTTCGGCATAAAACTTGACCAACTGCTGCCGAGCCGTCGCTGCCAGTCGATTGCCCTGCACCAGTTCTTCCAGCCGTAGCTGTACCAAAATGCCGTAAGCGACTTTTTCGCCGTGCAAGGTTCCGTGACTTTGCAGCAGATGCGTCAGGCCATTGTGAACTGCATGAGCCGCGACCGTCCGGCACTGCGCTCCGCCCAATCCGCCAATTACGCCCGCCAGCAGAACGGTGGCATCCACGACTTCGCGCCACTGGGTTCCGCCCGGATCGGCTAGGGCGGCGACAGATTTTTGGAAGAGGAGATCGCGCAGAACTCTGGCCTGCTGGACAGCGGCGATAATCAGGGTGCGATCGCTGTACCCACTACTCACCGAAGCCTCGTACCACTTCGCCAAAGCATCGCCAATTCCGGCTACCAAAGTGCGCTGACTGGCGGTTTGAATCACGTCATAGTCAAGAATCAGCAGATCGGGAGCGCGATCGAGCGCCACATCGTAAGAAAATGCGCCGTCTTCCGAATAGACGTTCGACAAAGCCGTCCAAGCGGCACAGGTTGCCCCAGATGTGGGAATCGTTGCGACGCGCAGGCCGCACTGATGGGCGATCAGCTTGGCGGCATCCAGCGCTTTGCCGCCGCCCACGCCGATGATGAAATCTGCTTGATGTTCGGCCACTGCCTGCCGCAAATTTTCCAGTGAAGATTCGCTACAGTCTGCCCCGTAGCTCGCCTGCGTCCATGTCAGATTGTGCGCTTCCAGTACAGGCTGGAGGTGTGGCTGAATGGCGCAAAGCGATCGATCGCCCCCAATCACCAAAGGCAGCATACCAAGCTGAGCAAGCAACGTTCCTGACTGAGCGATCGCCCCTCCACCGCGCACGACACGAGCGGGAGCCACCATCAGCGACAGCACCGATTCAGCAGTCTGGGTCATAAGCCAAGCAAACCTCAAATTCCCTTGCGATAGATTATTAATTTACACGATCTAATCTGTAGCGTACTTAACAAAGTCACTGTTGCATGACATCTGAGGCGACGGCTTGGGCAAGGCGATCGCGATAGATTTCGATTTTCATTTCGTCATCGGTGCGCGAGGCAAGCGATCGCTTGATCTGTCCTAACACTAGCGGCTGCGAAACGCCCGGTTCCGGGTGCAGCACCGTCCGGGCGCGAATCGTCATCTGCGGCTGACCCTGCCCTGTCCGACCGAGCGAAAAGAAATTGCCCGCCGCCTGCTTCAGCGTCGCTTCCAGTTCCGTCTCGGTAATCGTCTGCGGCACCACGATCACGACTTGCGAGCCGCCGCCATCATACACGGTTGCGTACTGCACCGCACCGGGGATCACCGTGCGCGTGAACGGTTCCAGTCCCAAGGCAAACAGGCCAAACGCCAAGACAGCCGTAAAGCCCGTGACGCCAATCATCTGAAAGCGGATGCCCCACTTGAACAGAAAGCTGAGGACGGCAATTCCGGCAAACATCGCTGTGGCGATGCCCTGCCCATTGTGCATAAGTGAGAAATTCTGCGGGAGTGATCATGGTTTTGGGGTGTCGGGTGTCAAGCGGTACTTGTGCCAGCGATGTCGGGTGTCGGGTGTCGCCAGGTAAATGTTGGCGATCGGCTAGTTGCCGACCCCTGATCCCCGACACCCGACACCCAGCTATTCGTTGCTGATAAAGCCTGCGGGCTGCGCGGTCGATTGCTCTAGTGCGGCTTTAACAGTGTGCCATGACAGGTTGGCGCACTTGATGCGAACGGGGAACTGCGCGACACCCTGCATGACGTTGAGCTTCCGCAGTTCGGTGGGAAATTCCGCTTCGCCCTTCATCATGCTTTGAAAGCACTGCACCATTGCCAAGGCTTCCTCAGTCGTTTTGCCTTTGATCGCATCCGCCATCAGGTCAGCCGAGGCCATCGCGATCGCACAGCCTTCCCCTTCAAACCGCACTTCCTCAATGCGATCGCCCGCCTCGTCCAGATGCAGCGTCAGTTCGATCGTGTCGCCACAAGAGGGGTTGTGGCCTTTTTGGTAGCGATCGATCGGCGTCGTGGTGCCGCGATTGCGCGGTTTTTTGTAGCGTTCCAAAATGACCTGCTGATAGAGGTCGCGTAAGTTGTCTAGCGCCATAGGAAATCAGGTCAAAATACTTACTGTATTTCGATCCTAACAGGCTTGGGGAGGCATCCGCAGTAGGGATATTGCGCTCAAAGCAGCGTAGTTTGCGGCTCGATCGCGCCTGCTAACCTCGATACAATTAAGTTCTCTGTTCTATTGAGCCACTTAACGAATGCTGCCGAGAGAAGAATTACTTCAGGGCGTGGAAGACCGAGACAGCGCGGCGCGGGTTGTCGATCAGGCCGATCGCGCCCTCAAAACTTGGGAAATTGAATGCACCGATTTTCTTTCGCCGCCGGAACTGGCCGACGTGCAGCGGATGTTTGCCCGACTGACAGACGTGGAAATTTTGGCTTGGGGCGGCTATCCGCAGGCCGAACGTCAGCGCGTGGCGATCGCTCGTTCCGACATCCCGCTCGATTCGTCTCAGGTGGCTTTGGCGGCGATCGACATTGCCGGAAATTTTCTGTTCGATCCGGCCAGCCATCGCGATTTTCTCGGTGCTTTGCTCGGAACAGGTTTGGTGCGCGAAAAAGTCGGTGATATCCTGGTTTTGGGTGAACGGGGGCACAGGCGATCGTTGTGCCGGAACTGGTGGAATTTCTGGAAATGAGCCTGACGCAGGTGCGATCGGTTCCCGTCAAAACGCGCCGCATCGACTTTGGCGAACTCAAAATTCGCGAACCCAAGAAGAAAGAAATGACAACAGTGGAAGCTTCAATGCGGCTGGATGCGGTCGCTTCGGCAGGCTTTGGCATGTCGCGCAGCAAAATGGCCGATCTGATTAGCGGTGGCGATGTGCGCGTCAACTGGAAGGAAACCACGCAGCCCAGTCACGCGCTCAAGTCCGGCGATCTCGTGGCGATTCGCGGCAAGGGGCGGCTGGAAATTGGCGAAGTGGCCGTGACCAAAAAAGACCGCTATCGGGTGCAGTTGACTCGCTTTGTGTAGATGACGATCGGGAATCTTGCTTTCAAGGCTTGTATTTCCCTGCCTCATATCTGCCTACTGCGTTATGCTGCGATCGAAATTCCAAAACCATTGGGCTGTGAAGCTGCTAGCCTTTTTTGCTTTTGTGGGAATTGCTGGAAGTACGCTGGTGGCGATCGTCAGTTCGCGCTATGGCTGGCCGATGCTTTTGGAATTGCTGTCGCATTTTCAGTGTCAGTATTTCGGATGTTCGCTAGTGCTGCTGGGTCTGCTGCTGCTGACTCGCCGCCGCGCAATGATTTTGGGCAGTTTGCTGTGTGTCTCGCTGCTGGCACAGCAAATTCTGCCCTGGTATCTTCCGAGCAGCGCCGTTCCTCGTCCCGCTGCCAACACAACCCCGCTGCGAGTGCTGGCTTCTAACTTGAACGTGGGGAATTTTGAGTCTGCAAAACTGCTAACCCTGGTGCAGCAGGAACAGCCCGCATGTAATTGTGCTGATGGAAGTCAACGACACCTGGGCGAAGTCCTTGGCGGTCTTGCGATCGAAATTTCCCTACTGGTTTGGACTGTCTGAGGAGGCAAGCGCGGGCATCGCGGTTTTAAGTCGATCGCCGCTGGAAAATCCCCAAATTATGCGCTTCAGTGCTGACGGCAAGCCCAGCATTGTTACTAAGTTGACGATCGATCGGCATCCCGTTTCGCTCATCGCCGTGCATCCGCATGTCCCCGTCCGCCCTGCCCTGTTTCACCGTCGCAATCGGCAGTTTGCCGGAATGAGCGAACAGATCGATCGCTCTGACTCGCTGATTGTGATTGGCGACTTCAACGCAACGATGTGGTCGCCCTACTTCTGCCAGTTGACCACCAAACTCGGCCTGCACAACTCCCGCAAAGGCTTTGGCATTCTGCCCACCTGGACAACACCCAGTCCGGTTTCGCCGTTTCCCGCTTGGTTAGCGCCGCTGCTGGCAATCCCGATCGACCACTGCTTGCTGAGCCGAGACATTCGTGCAATCGAGATGCACACGGGAGCGCCCATCGGTTCTGACCACCTGCCGATCGTGGTTGATCTGGCAATTCCAAACGACTAATAAAAAATTTTGCACAATGAGCGATCGGCTATGCTATTGTAGTTTACTGCAAGGACGCATAGCTCAGTTGGTTAGAGCACTACGTTGACATCGTAGGGGTCACTGGTTCGAGTCCAGTTGTGTCCATCCCAATTTGCCGAACAAGCTCTTTGTTGCCGTTAGTTTGTTGTCACTCATTTGTTGTTACTCAAGGAATCATCGACAGTTTCTTGTCGTCGGAATTGGAAATCTTCTTTTGTTGGTCAATTTGGAAGAACTCGGATTAAAGCGCAGTAGGACTCGCTCAAGATATGTTATCTTGGTGTAGGTCGAGAATTCGATCGCCTTCGCGGGTGTAGTTTAGTGGTAAAACCCTAGCCTTCCAAGCTAATGATAGGGGTTCGATTCCCCTCACCCGCTTTGTTTAAACCTCCCTAATGCTTTAGTACGGCAGGATTAAATCTGTTCGCGCATATCGCTGACATGGACGCTGATGCTGTCCTTCCGTACTATGTATCCGCTATTGCTGCGATCGCTTAAATAGAAGCTTTTTGAAGTTTATTGAAGCATTCCGCTTCCATATAGAGTAAACCAGCAGTTGGCAATCAAAACAGCACCCGTGCGATCGAGCTTGGAACCGAAATCGCACGGGTGCTGTTTCTAAGGACGCAATTGCAGGTGAGACGATCGCAGAACTTTCTCAAACCGCTAATCATTCGATCGCGGTAGGATCGAACGATGAAGACTTTACTGCTAGGTTTGATTCGGACCTATCGGCTGCTGATTTCGCCGCTGATCATGCCTGCCTGCCGATTTCAGCCGACCTGTTCGCAGTACGCGATCGAAGCGATCGATCGCTTCGGCGCATGGCGCGGCGGTTGGATGGCGATGCGACGAATTTTGCGCTGCCATCCATTCCATCCAGGCGGATACGATCCGGTTACCGGAAAAGGCAGAGGGCGAGAGGGCAGAGGGCAGAAGGGGAAATGAAGGATTAGGGGTTAGGGGTTAGGGTTTAGGCAAACAGGCCGCACCCGACACCCGACATCGCTGGCACAAGTACCGCTTGACACCCGACACCCAACATTACGTTGTTTGAAGTTTTCTGTCAGATTGCCGAATCGGGTAAAAGCGCTGCTGTAAACTAATCCCAATCGGACTTTTAGCCTTTGGTTAAAAGCTCGGTCAACCTCAGTCGATCGGTCTTGGTCGGGGGTTCAGCCCAAGCACCCGTTAACACACGACCGTTAACAATACATAAGTCTGGAGCCTTTATTCAATGTCCCATTCAGTCAAAATCTACGACACCTGCATCGGATGTACCCAGTGCGTTCGAGCCTGTCCGACAGATGTTTTGGAAATGGTTCCCTGGGATGGCTGTAGAGCCGGACAAATCGCTTCTTCCCCCCGCACCGAAGACTGTGTGGGCTGCAAGCGCTGCGAAACGGCTTGCCCGACCGACTTCCTCAGCATCCGCGTCTACCTGGGAGCAGAGACTACGCGCAGTATGGGTTTGGCCTACTAGGATCATTCACGCTCATTCAACGCGAAGTAATCGATCGGGGGTTCACAAGCAACCCCTTTTTCTTGCTTTGGGGACGAAAGCGCGATCGATCGCAGGGTTGAAGTTTTATGCAAGATATTCATCGATGTGATGCGTATCGTATTTTGAATCAATGTAAACGATTTTCTATATTAAAAGAGTGCAAAGAGAAAAAAGAAATTAATCCTCAAAGAGGAGTTAGGAAAATGAGAGCAACACAGGAATTAATTCACAGCAATTCACAAGTTACGGCACGATCGCAAAGCGCCCCCGGAACGGTGGCAAACGCAACAAGCATCCGTAATTTGGTAAAGAAATCAATCAGCTTTGGCAGCAGTTTATGACGTTTTTTGCTGGCAATTCTGATCCAAAAATTCAGCGCTTCGTCGAAGACAACTGGCGCGTTTTGATCCGAAGACCAATCGATCGCTTAGCTTCTCGTCTGAGCAGGAAGTCCGTGTCTGGCTTGATGAGCGCTACCGCTTCTAGGTTAAAGGTTTGAGTGAATTACAGATGAGCTTGAGGAATCAGGCTCATCTTTTGATGGGAAAAGGTGGCTCGATCGATTTCTTCAAACTGGTTTCAATCGTATTTTCACTGATGCCTTCAATTCGCTTAACTGCATCGATTCGTTAATTCCATCGTTAATTCCATTGACAAACCCTATTGACAAGTTAGCGATCGAGCAAAGCGGCGATCGTGGCGATTAGCTCATCGGGATCAACGGGCTTGGCGAGGTGTCGCTGAAATCCTGCTGCGATCGCCTGTCGCTGATTGATTTCTCCGGCGTAGGCAGTCAGCGCGATCGCCTTGGTTCCGGTTTGCCGCAGATTCGATCGCAACTGCTGCATCAGCGCGTAGCCGTCCATCTGCGGCATTCCGATATCACTGATCAGCACATTTGGCCTGACGGCTTCAAAAATCTGGAGCGCTTTGATCGCAGAACTGGCCTGAGTCACGATCGCGCCTGCTTCCTCCAGCGTAAAGGCAGTGACATCGCGAGTATCAGCTTCGTCATCGACCAGGAGGATTTGCACTCCGGCGAGGGGGGAGTCGGGAGAAAGGGGGATGTCAGGTGTCGGGTGTTGGGTGTCGGCAGTTTTGAGGAGCGGCAGTTCAACGGTGAAAGTTGCGCCTTGGTTTTCGCCCTCACTGCTGGCGGAGACGCTGCCGCCGTGCAGTTCAACCAGGTTGCGGACGATCGCCAATCCCAGCCCCAAGCCGCCAAATTTGCGGTGGTTGCGCCGTCTGCCTGCCGGAAGTAGTCGAACACGTGGGGCAGAAGCTGGGGAGATGCCGATGCCCGTGTCGGTGATGGTGAGGCGGGCGATTGAGG
The DNA here is from genome assembly GCA_012031475.1 of Leptolyngbyaceae cyanobacterium SM1_3_5. GTDB lineage: Bacteria > Cyanobacteriota > Cyanobacteriia > Elainellales > Elainellaceae > JAAUTJ01. The sequence goes on from JAAUTJ010000137.1 coordinate 7,322, forward strand.
GGTTAGGGGTTGGAGATTGGGGATTCGGATTCGGCTGCTCCCTAACCCCTAATCCCTGCTCCCGAATCTCTGACACCCCCCAACCGCACTTCAACGCGCCCGCCGGACGGCGTGAACTTGATCGCGTTGGACAGCAGGTTCCAGACGACTTGCTGGAGGCGGGCAGCATCACCCAAGACCGGATCGATCGCCGCGAGATCCAGACAAATCTGGATGGATTTGGCTTCGGCGGCGAGGCGAACCGTGTCGATCGCCGCGTTGATGATGCTGGCGAACGGCACTGCTTCCATGTTGAAGCTGAGTTTGCCGCGCAAAATTCGCGACACGTCGAGCAGATCTTCGATCAGTTGCGTTTGCAATCGGGCGTTGCGTTCGATCGCTTCGAGTGCCTGACTCGTTTTGGCCGCATCAAGCTTGCCGCCGCGCAGCAGTTGCGACCAGCCCAAGATCGGATTGAGCGGGGTGCGGAGTTCATGCGAGAGGACGGCGAGAAACTCGTCTTTGATGCGGTTGGCGGCTTCGGCTTGTTCGCGGGCGGCTTTCTCGCGCTCTAGCAGGGCTTCGCGCTCCTGCTGGGCTTCGCGTTCCACTGTTTTGTCCTGCATGATTTTGAGCAAGCCTTGGACGCTGTGAGCTTCGTCGTGCAGGGGCATGACCAGTCCGCTACCCCAAAAGCGGCTTTGGTCTTTGCGGACATGCCAGCGTTCGTTTTCGGTGCGGCCTCGTGCCAGGGCAGTTCGCATTTCTTCCTGGTCTTTGCCTGCGGCGCGATCTTCAGGTGTGAAAATCACTCTGCCGTGTTGACCGATGATTTCTGCTTCGGTGTAGCCCAAAAGCCGCTGTGCGCCCGCATTCCAACTGGTGAAGCGTCCGTTGAGGTCGAGCGTAATGATTGCGTAGTCTTTGGCGCTTTCGAGAATCAGACGCAGGCGCGTTTCGCGATCGCGCAAGGCGGCTTCCGATCGCTTCCGATCGCTGATGTCGCGAATCATCCAGCGCAGGGCGATCGCTTGGTTGTGGCGATCGCACACGGCGGCGATCGTCATCGCGGTGGGAACGGATTGCAGCCAAGCGGCTGCAAGTGTAAATCGTCGGTTTGGCGCTGCTGCTGCGGATTTTGGCTGAGCAGATAGATCAGCGATCGAAACGTGAGGCGATCGTCGCTCGCGACATAGTTTGCGAACGGCTGTTCGAGCAAATCGGCGGCCTGAACATGCAGCAGGGCGGCGATCGCTTGGTTGGCTTCTTGAACCATGCCGCTCATGTCCGTGACGATGTAGCCATCCGGCGCAAAGTTAAATAAATTCTGGTAGCGCTGCTGTTCCCCTGCTGCCGTTTGGTGAGCGATCGCCAGTTCTTCATTTTGCTCGCGCAGTTCTTCTTCGGCCACCTGCAAGTCTTCATTGCTGGCTGCGAGTTCTTCATAGGCTTCCTGCAAGCGCTGTTCGGCCTGTTTGCGATCGCTAATGTCTTTCGTGGAGCCGACGATCCGCACCATTGTTCCCGACTCGTCGCGCAGCAAGCAGCCTTGTTCCCAAACATCGATCCAGCGGTTATTGGCATGACGAACGCGATATTCCGCTTCGTAGCGATCGATCGTGCTGTCGAACAAATCGGGCTGAAGCGTTTTGAGCCGTGCGGCATCATCAGGATGAATGCGATCGAACCACCATTGTGCAGTGGCAGGCGCAGCTTCGGGACAGATGCCAATCAGGTCATGCAGCTTTTCCGATCGATAGACGTTACCCGTTTGCAGATCGTAGTCAAAAAACGAGCGCATCAACAGCCAGAGTCGCTAGCCGAAAGCGTTCTTCACTGGCGCTCAAGGCAGCTTCAATTTGCTTTTGTTCCTGAATATCAACGGTTGAGCCATACCAGCGCAGCGGATTTCCCTGCGAATCGCGTGTCAAGACCGCACAGGTGATGCACCAGCGATATTCGCCATCCACCCGCCGAATCCGATGCGTCACTTCGTAGGCCGAATCGCCCGATTGAATGCAGGCCAGCCAGCGATCGCTTGTCAGAGCGCGATCGTCTGGATGAATCACTTCCG
>JAAUTJ010000138.1 GCA_012031475.1 Leptolyngbyaceae cyanobacterium SM1_3_5
CACTGGTGGGGGATTTAGGGGGCTTCCTCGATCGCAACGCAGTCCACCCAATTATCAAACTCGCGCTAATACACGAGTCTATCAGTCGCCTAGTCGATCGCCCGTCAAAAAGTTGCGATCGCCCATTTCCCCCGGATAGCGCTCACAGGGAATTGTAAAAAATCCGTATACCGCTTGGCGAAAACATCAGATTTTCATAAAGATTCATCAGATTCACATCGCATTAACAAAATCTTATTCGTTTCTTAAAGCCAGCGTGGGAACTTGATGAACGGAGTTGGTAAAAACACGTACTTTCTCCGTAATTTTACTCATCTACACCATTCGCAATTTGTCTCAGGGTGATGTCGGCTGCGGGTCTTTGGTGTTCGATCGCATCTTTGGCGCTCTCGAAACCCCGCACTGCCGATTTTTCCACGATCGCAACTCACTGAATCCGACATCGCTGCACACCATTTTCACGGAGAACTTTTCATGGCCTTGACACCTGGCGCGATCGCATTTGTCGGCTTTAATGCCGATGGCAATGACAATATCGCGTTTGTCGCCCTCACCGACATCAATCCGGGCGAAGTGATTTTTTTTGAAGACAACGAGTGGAACGGAACGGGCTTCGTCGATACGAACGAGGGCGCGTTTAGCTGGACGGCAGATGCGCTTGTTGCGGCGGGCACGATCGTCCGCATTGACAACATCGGCACAGGCACGATCGCGGCCAGCACGGGCACGGCAACGACTCCGATCGCCGGACGCGGAACCAATCGCGGCATTGCAGGCGGCGATGAAACGATCTATGCCTACCAGGGCACACCGGGAACGCCGACAACTTTTATTACGGCGATCGCGAATGGTCGGTTTTTCTGCCGCAAACGGACTGTTGACGAATACCGGACTGACGGCGGGCGTGACTGCGATCGATCTTTCGACGCTCGATGATGATGCCGACATCGCCAGCTACACCGGAGCGCGGACTGGACTGACAAGCTTCAGCGACTATCGATCGCTGATTAACAATCCGGCCAACTGGATCGCGCAGGACGGCACGGGCGATCAAAGCGTTGACGGCAATCAGCCGGATGTGCCTTTTAGCGCAACGGCGTTTACTGCGGATGGCGGTGGTGGTGTTGCTGCGCCGACGGTAAATCTGGCGGTCAGTGCGGCAACAGGTACGGAAGCCGATCGATCGGTGATCACCGTGACGGCAACGGCATCCAGTGCGGTGACGGGCGACCAGACGATCGCCTTGGGCGTTTCGGGTACGAACATTACGGCGACAGATTTCAGCCTCAGCAGCGCGACGATCACGATTCCCAACGGCCAAGCGTCGGGTTCTGTGACCTTCACGGTTGCCGATGATGCGCTGGTGGAAGGCAGTGAAACCGCCGTTTTGACGCTGAGCAATCCCTCGACGGGCATCGCGCTGGGCAATGTGACGACGCAGAACGTTGAGATTACCGACAACGACAACGCATCGGGGATTTTGAGAAAAGTCGGCAGTGCAACGGGAACGGGCGCGGAAATTCCCGCTTTTGATCCGGGGACGATCGCCTCTTTGTCGTCGCGGGCACGACGGTCGAAATCTACAGCGTCAGCAACACTGGCAGCTTGACAGTGGCGGGAAGTCTGGCAGCGGGATTTACTCCGCCTGCGGGAACGGAGGCCGTTCCAAACAGCGTGGCGGTGAAAAATGGCGTCGTGGCGGTTGCCTATGCGATCGAAGACATGACGACGGAGGCGCAACAGCCCGGACGAGTCAGCTTTTACAGCGCTGCCAACGGTGCATTTTTGAATTCGGTGGAAGTCGGCTTTTTGCCGGATATGCTCACCTTCACGCCGGACGGCACGAAAGTTCTGACCGCCAACGAAGGCGAGCCAAACAGCTACGGGCAGGCGGATTCGTTTGATCCCGAAGGTTCGGTCAGCGTGATCAATCTGGTGAATGGCGTCGCGAACGCACCGTGCAAACGGCCAGCTTCACCGCCTTCAACAGCCAAATTGCCGCTTTGAGAGCATCGGGAGTCCGGATTACCGCGCCGGGTGCGACGGTGGCGCAAGATGTCGAGCCAGAATCGATCGCATTTTCGGCAGACGGAACGCAGGCATACGTCACCTTGCAGGAAAATAACGCGCTGGCGATCGTCAACATCGCCACTGCCACCGTCACCGCAGTTCAGCCGCTCGGTGTCAAAAATCACAACCTGCCGGGGAACGGCATTGATCCGAGCGATCGAGACGGCAGCATCAACATCCGCAACGTTCCAGTCGTGGGACTGTATCAGCCGGACGCGATCGCCAGCTTCACAATCAACGGTCAGACCTACCTGATTACGGCCAACGAAGGCGATTCTCGCGACTACACGGGCTTCAGCGAAGAAGTGCGCGTCGGTGCAGCCAGCTATGTGCTTGACCCAACTACTTTCCCGGATGCGGCCACTCTCAAGCAACCCGCCAACTTGGGACGCTTGCAGGTGACGAGCGCAACGGGCGACACGGATGGCGATGGCGATTTCGATCGCATTGAAGCGTTCGGTTCGCGCTCCTTTTCGATTTGGGACAGCAGCGGCAACCAGATTTTTGACAGCGGCGACCAGCTTGAGCGGATCACGGCGGCGCGAGTGCCCGACCTGTTCAACTCAGACGGCAGCGTTGCCTCGCCCAGTTTCGACAGCCGCAGCGACAACAAAGGACCCGAACCGGAAGGCGTCGTGGTCGGCGTGGTGGGCGATCGCACGTATGGCTTCATCGGCTTAGAGCGGACGGGCGACGTAATCGTCTATGACCTGACCAATCCGGCCAGCCCGCAGTTTGTCGAATACATCAACACGCCCGAAGATGTGGGTCCCGAAGGATTGACCTTCATTTCGGCAACCGACAGCCCGACCGGAAAACCGCTGCTCGTGACGGCCAACGAAGTCAGCCGGACGATCGCCGTGTTTGAATTCACGCCGCCCGTGCAGATCAGCGACATTCAAGGCACACAGCACATCTCGCCTTTGAACGGGCAGGGTGTGCAGAACGTGGAAGGCGTTGTGACGGCGATCGCAGCCAACGGCTTCTACATCCAAGACCCGACCCCGGACGCCAACGCCGCCACCTCGGAAGGCATTTTCGTGTTTACGGGAACCAGCGCGGCGGGCTTGGCAATTCGCAACGCTCGCACGGTGGGAGAAGCCGTTTTGGTCAGCGGCACGGTGTCAGAATTCCGTCCCGGCAACAACAATCCCAACAACCTGACGATCACGCAAATTGGCAACAACAGCAGCGTCCAAGCGCTGAGCGTGTCGGCTTGGACAAACGCGCCGACTGTGGCGATCGCCCCCACGATCCTCGGCAACGGCGGACGCATTCCGCCCAGCCAAATCATCAACAACGATGCCGTCGGCGGCAACGTCGAAAATCCGGCAACGCCCTTTGATCCGGCAGAAGACGGCATCGACTTCTACGAAAGTTTGGAAGGAATGGTGGTGCAGATCAATGACGCGGTCGCCACTTCCCCGACCGGAAACTTTGGCACGTCCGAAGAAATCTGGGTGCTGGGCGACAATGGCGCAAACGCCACAAGCCGCACGGAGCGGGGCGGCAGCTTGATTACGGCCACCGACTTCAACCCGGAGCGCATCCAGATCGACGACCTGATCAACGGCGCGATCGCGCTGCCGGATGTCAACGTCGGAGCGCGATTCGGGACGATTACGGGCGTGGTCAGCTATGACTTCAACAACTATGAAGTGCTGGTTCCCACTGCTCCGACTGTCGTTCAGCCTTCGCCCTTGCAACGCGAAGTCACCGACCTGACCGGAACCGCCACACAGCTTACGGTTGCCACGTTCAACGTCGAAAATCTGGCTCCCAGCGACGGCGCGGCCAAGTTCAACGCGATCGCAGGCGCAATCGTCAGCAATTTGCGATCGCCCGACATTCTCAGCCTGGAAGAAATTCAGGACAACAACGGCGCGATCAACGATAGCGTCGTCGATGCCAGCCTGACGTTCCAGACTTTGATTGATGCGATCGTCGCCGCAGGTGGCCCCCGCTATGAATTCCGCCAGCTAAATCCGGTTGACGATCAAGACGGCGGGCAACCGGGCGGCAACATTCGCGTCGGCTTTTTGTTCAATCCCGATCGCGTCGGCTTTGTCGAAGGATCGCTGCAACGCCTGACCGATCCCAATCCTGCCGAGGCCGATTCGTTTGCAGGCGATGATTTTGCCAGCAGCCGCAAGCCCCTAGTCGGTCAGTTTGTCTTCAACAATCAAACTGTCACCGTCATTGGCAACCACTTCAACTCGAAGGGCGGCGATCAACCGCTGTTTGGCCCGAATCAGCCGCCGACCCTGACCAGCGAATTGCAGCGCAATCAGCAGGCGACGATCGTGCGGAACTTCGTGCAGGGCATTCTTGCCACCGATCCCAACGCCAACGTAATTGTCGGCGGCGATTTGAACGACTTTGAGTTCTCCAATCCGCTGACGATTTTGGAAAATGGCGGCCTGAATACGCTGGTGGAAACCCTGCCGGAAAACGAGCGCTATACCTACAATTTCCAGGGCAACGCGCAGGTGCTTGACCATATTTTGGTCAGCAACAATCTGTTGGCGAAGCTCGATCGATTTGACGTGGTTCACATCAATTCGGAGTTTGCCGATCAGGTCAGCGACCACGATCCCACGATCGCCCGCTTCAATCTGCCGATTCCAAACACCGCCCCGATCGCCCAGCCCGACAGCGCCTCGACCACTGACCTTCAGCCCGTCACGATCGCAGTCTTGGCAAACGATCGCGACCCGGATGCAGGAGACACGATCGCAATCCAGTCGTTCACCAATCCGACAAACGGAACGCTGGTGCAAAACGCGGACAACACGTTCACGTACACGCCCGCGATCGGATTTGCCGGAGCCGACAGCTTCACCTACGTCCTGCAAGATGCCGCAGGCTTGACTTCGACGGCAACCGTTAGCCTGACGGTGACGCTCGGATCGAATTCAATCATCGGTACGAACGACAACGATAATCTGGTTGGCACAAATCGCATTGACGTGATTCAAGGCTTGGCCGGAAACGACACGCTCAATGGCGGACTCGGTGCGGATGTGCTGAGCGGCGGCTTGGGCAACGATACCTACATCGTGGACAATGTCGGCGATCGCGTCGTCGAAAATCCCGTGAAGGAACGGACACGGTGCGATCGGCAGTTTCCTTCTCGCTGGTCGCCAACGTGGAAAACCTCGTCCTCACCGGAAACGCCGCGATCGACGGCTTCGGCAACGAGCTAAACAACACGCTGACCGGAAACAACGCCAACAACGTTTTGATCGGATTCGCAGGCAACGACACGATCGACGGCAGAGGCGGCACGGATACGCTGGTTGGTGGACTGGGTGACGATCGCTACCTGATCGGTGACGCGAGCGATCAAATTGTCGAAGAAGCGGGCGAAGGAACCGATACCGCTGTGGCCTCGGTGTCCTACACGCTGAGCGCCAACGTGGAAAACCTGACGCTGACCGGAAACAGCGTCCTCAACGGCACAGGCAACGCGATCGACAACCTGCTGATCGGCAACAACACCAACAACGATCTGTTTGGACTCGACGGCAACGACACGCTCGACGGTCGGGGCGGCAACGACGCCCTGATCGGCGGCGAGGGTGACGATCGACTCTTGGGCGGTGACGGTGACGACTACATGGAAGGCAACGCAGGCAACGACAGCATTGAGGGCGGGTCGGGCAACGACTTCCTCAGCGGACGTGACGGCAATGATCTCCTGGACGGCGGCACTGGCGACGACACGATGTTTGGCGATGCCGGAGATGATATCTACGTCGTCGATAGCCTGGGCGATCGCGTCACCGAGCGGGAAAACGACGGCACGGACTTGGTTCGCGCCTCAATTTCCTACCAGTTGGGTGACTTTTTAGAAAACCTGGCGCTGACCGGATCGGGCAACCTCAATGCGGTGGGCAACGACCTCGCCAACGTCCTGACGGGCAACAGCGGGCGCAACTCGATCGCAGGCGGTGCGGGCAACGACACGCTGATCGGCAACAACGGTAACGACATCCTCACGGGTGACAGCGGCGACGATCTGCTGATTGGCGGTTTGGGCAGCGACACCTTGACGGGTGGAAGTGGCCGCGATCGCTTTGTCTACGCTGCCTTCCAAGACCGCACCGACACGATCACCGACTTCAACAGCGCTCAAGACCTGCTCAACCTCGAAGCCGTCTTCGACTACTTGGGTTCCACTCCGGTAACGAATGCCTTCCTGCGGTTCAGCCAGTCCGGTAGCAATGCGCTGGTGCAAATCGACCAGAACGGCGCAACGGGCGGAGCCAACTTCAGCACCCTCGTAACGCTCAACAACGTGACTGCAAACAGCTTGGCGATCGGAACAAACGTCCTCGTGTAGATCATTAGGGCGATCGATCAGCCTCAACAAAGTCGCTTTCGAGGCGGTTTTGTTGAGGCTTTTTGTTCGCTAATAGGACTGACGCACTTGCACCAGAAACTCAAGTTCTGGCTCAAAGCGAAATCTCATTGAAATCGGTTAAAAGCAGCGGTTTTGAGTTAGTTGAAACTGACTTGAGCTTTTAGCTTTGAATTTTAATTCAGGGCGGTTCTCGCCACAGGTGCAAAATATAAATTAAGGCGATCGGATGGGAAGTGACGGGATCGAACCGCCGTCTCGCCGTCTTCAGCGGCACATGAACACCAGCTTCACCAACTTCCCAAACGGAGGACAGAGGAATCGAACCCCTAGCCAAAGACTACCCTGGTTTTCAAGACCAGTTGCCGACCATTCAGCGGTGTCCTCCCAATGGCGAGAACGGAGAGATTTAAACTCTCAATCTTCGGTTTCGTAGACCGATGTGTTATTCCGTTACACCACGTTCTCATCAGGCGGAGAGCAGTGGAATCGAACCACAATTGTTCATCCATCTGTTTAGCAAACAGCGTCGATCGCCCGATCGATTTACTCTCCACAATTAAGCTATTAATTAAACGATTGGTAGGTCGGGCAGGAGTTGCACCTGCAACGCAAAATGCGGCGGTTTTACAGACCGTTACCCACGCGAACTAGGCGAGCCGACCCATGTTTTTCTGCTCAAAAATGAGCGAGTTGGCAGTGCCGACGGGAATCGAACCCGCAAACACAAGTTTGAAAGACTTGCGGCTTTACCAGTTTGCCTACGGCACCAAACTTTGAGATTTCTACCTTGAGACTTCTACAATATGCCAGTTTGAAAAGCTGTTTTAGTCCGCGAGCAGACCATCGGATTTGAAACCAATAAAATCGATCGAAATTCAGTTTTACTCGTTTGTCAGCTTTCCGAATTGGGGCACATCATAGAACGCACAGACCAGGATTTGAACCCGAACCAAAGGCTTTGGAGACCCTTGTGCTGCCGTTACACCATCCCTGCAAAGATTGCGAGGTTTAGCTCATACCAATGCCGCCCGAAGTTGGTGGAGACGTGGGGAGTTGAACCCCAATCCTGCAACCGTCCATTTGTTGGTTTCGGAGCAGGTGATGCCGATCGCGCCCCCACAAGCGAGGATGACAGGGAATTAGCTCCTTTGTCTTTCATCTCGTATGTCTCTCATCTCATACTACAAGCATAATACAGCATACTACGAACGTCAAGGGGATACTACAAACTTTTTTCAGTCGGGAAGATCGATCGTGAGAACGTCAATGGTTGCGTTGCTCGCGATCGAATGTTCTATCCTGAAAGTTTTCAGCAGAGGATCGATCGATGAGCGTTGGCGTTTGGATTTTGGGCGATCAGCTTTGGGAAGGACAGGCCGCGCTGCAATCTTGCGATCGCCACACGCCCGTTTTGATGATCGAATCGATCGTCCACGCGCAGGAGCGACCGTTTCACCTGCAAAAAATCGTCTTGGTCTGGTCAGCGATGCGCCACTTTGCCGAAGAGTTGCGATCGAACGGCTGGCAGGTCGATTACGCGATCGAAGAAAGCTTCGAGGCTCCCTTAGTTCAGTGGATTCGCGATCGACAAATCACCGAACTGCGAATCATGCAGCCCGTCGATCGCCCGTTTCAGCAAATGCTGCAAGCGTGGAATTTGCCCTGCAAGCTGTCGATCGTGCCCAGCAACCGCTACATCTGGCAGGACGACGAGTTTGTGAACTGGGCAAAATCGCGCAAACGCCTGGTGATGGAAGACTTTTATCGCGAAGGTCGCCGCCGTTTCGACATTCTCATGGTCGGGGATCAGCCGAAGGGCGGAAAGTGGAATTTCGATCGCAACAACCGCAAGCCGCCCAAAGGCAAGCTCACCTTACCCGAAGCCTTGTGGTTTGAGCCGGACAAGATTACGCAAGAGGTGATCGACTGGATTAAGACCGACGATCGATTTGCCAAAAGTCAGGAATACTGGTCGATCGAGCCGTTCCGCTGGGGCGTGACCAGAGCGCAAGCTTTACAGGTTTTGGAATTCTTCATCGAAACGCGCCTTTCCGATTTTGGCCCCTACCAAGACGCGATGGTGACGGGCGAACAAACGATGTGGCACGCAATGCTGTCGCCCTATCTCAATATCGGCCTGCTGCATCCCTTGGAAGTCGTGGAAGCTGCCGCGACTGCGTATGAAACCAATTCTCATTGGGATTTAAGCAGCGTCGAGGGATTTGTGCGGCAGGTGATGGGCTGGCGCGAATATATGCACGGCGTTTATGTGTTTGCCGATGACGACTATCGCGATCGCAACTGGTTTGGACACGATCGCCCCCTGCCCGAATTTTTCTGGACAGGCGAAACCGAAATGAACTGTCTGCATCAAATCATTTCCCAAGTCCGCGAAACCGGATACGCGCATCACATTCAACGCCTGATGGTGCTGAACAATTTCGCGTTAATTTCCGGCATTTCACCCCAAGAAATCGAATCCTGGTTCCACGCCGCTTTTGTCGATGCCTATGACTGGGTGATGCAAACCAACGTAATTGGCATGGGGCAATACGCCGACGGCGGCCTGCTCGCCTCCAAGCCTTACGCCGCCTCAGCCAACTACATCAACAACATGAGCGACTACTGCCGCAACTGCGCCTACAGCCCCAAAGTCCGCACGGGCGATCGTGCCTGTCCGTTCAACTTTTTCTACTGGAACTTCCTCGATCGCCACCGCACAAAGCTCAAAAACCAAGGCCGCATCAGCCTGATTCTGCGAAGCCTGGAACGCTTTTCCGACGAGGAACTGGCGGCAGTTCAGCAGGAGGCGATCGACTGGCGTGAAAAGACAGCCTCACCCTAAATCCCTCTCCCTGGAGGAGAGGGACTTTAAAGGTTCGGTT
>JAAUTJ010000139.1 GCA_012031475.1 Leptolyngbyaceae cyanobacterium SM1_3_5
GAGTAGGGGTTATCGGTCTTCCGGCAAAATCTCATTCCTGCGAAATTTCCGGCAAGATTGCAGCATTAACATCAAGATTTGTATCAGTCGCTTTGGCTGGTGCGGGCAGCGAAATCGAGGCAATGGCAAGCGCAAAAAAAATCGATCGAGCCAATAAAGTGTTCATTATTTTTAAGAGATTGCAAGAGACAAAAAAATTCACTCCTCCTGTCACTTGCCAACGGGCACACCTGAGCAATTAAAGATCGCAACGATTCTTAAAATTGCCAGGTAGACACCACAGCAAACAGGCGATTTGTCGAATGTTTCGGCAACGGAAAGATTGCAGCGCAAAAATCGATCGAGATCTACAGCTTTCGCTGGTTCTCCCACTTCCGCAAATTGCTGGAACACCGACAATTTCTAATTTAATTTTTTCGCTGAAAACTCATTGTCTACCTGAAGATAGAGCTTGCTGCGAATAAAAATGAAGTATGTCCGACTATTAAGAATGCCTGTATCAGATTGAACAGTGGCAATTAGAAAAGCGGCTTATTGCGATCGATTTGTTTGGCTGTAGCCTGTAAAAATTGATTCGTTGAAGCTCGATCGATCGCCGGGGATCGCCCAAGCAGCAAGAGAAGCGATCGCTTCAATTATTAAGTTTAATTAAAAGATTAATTGCGTTCGATCGCGCAGAATTTTCAGCATTCTAACACTGTAAGTCGTGTTTTCGCTTGATCCCCGGATGCAAGCTGCCTGTCTATCTTCAGGATGTTTTGAAGAGCAAAGCGTTAGTATTATGTTTTAATTTACGCAATTTTCGGCTTTCAAAAGAATAGATGCCGTTCAATCTCAAGCAGCGAAGCGCCTCAATCAAAGCGGAATTAAGTATTTCTTCTTACTGCTAAAGATCGCCAGCAAAGCAAGATTGAAGATTTATGAAGAAAGCCAAAAATTGAAATTGCGATCGCTCCAATCCAATTCGAGTTCACAAATTAACCATGCTGTTCTCTAGGCGATTTCCATTTTTATCAATATCTCGATTCAAACGCTGGCGCTTTTGGCGATCGCGATCGCCGCGCTCAGCAGCATCTTAATTAGCTGGGTCGTGATGGCGCAGCAGCCTGTTACCTTGCGGCTGCTGATGACCGCACCCGACGCTCAGCCTTGGCGCGAAGCAATGGTTTCTCAGTTTGAGCAAGAACATCCCAACATTCGCATCGAGATTGTCGAGGGGCCAAACGCCACCAACCTGATCGAAGACCTCTACACCTCGGCATTTTTGCTGGGGGATTCGCCCTACGATCTGGTGAACATGGACGTGATTTGGACGCCCAAATTTGCTGCCGCTGGATGGCTGGTGGACATTACCGATCGCGTCACGCCCGAACAGCTTGCGGGCTTCTCGACCGTCGATATCGAAGGCGGCAAGTACAACGATCGGCTGTATCGAATGCCGCTGCGATCGGATGCTGGCGTGTTCTACTACCGCAAAGATTTGTTAGAAAAACACAACCTTCAGCCGCCGGAAACCTTTGACGAACTGATGGAGCAGTCGAAGATTCTGCAAGAAAGCGGCGATGTGCCTTGGGGCTATGTTTGGCAGGGTCGGCAGTACGAAGGTTTGTCCGCGATGTTCGTCGAAGTTTTGGCGGGCTTTGGCGGCTTTTGGGTGAATCCCGACACGCTGGAAGTGGGACTCGATCGCCCCGAAACGATTCAGGCGATCAACTGGCTCCGCAGCACGGTTTCCGAGGGCGTTTCGCCTCCGGGCGTGACGACCTACCAGGAAGAAGAAACCCGCCGATTTTTCCAAAAGCGGACAGGCGGCTTTTCTGCGGAGTTGGCCGTATGTCGTGCCGCTGGCGAATGCGGAAGATTCTGCGATTCGCGGCAAGGTAGGCATCAAGCCAATGGTTCACGCGCAGGGCAAAGAGAGCGGAGCCTGCTTGGGCGGATGGGGACTCGCCATTTCCAAGAGTTCGCGTCATCAGGACGAAGCATGGGAAGCCGTCCAGTTCTTCAGCAGCGTCGAACCGCAGCGCAACTACATTTTGGAAGCGGGCTATGTGCCGAGTCGCAAAGTGCTGTTTAGCGATCGCGAAGTGGTCGAAAAATTCCCGCACTATCCGCAACTGCTGGAAATCGTCCAGACTGCGGTTTTGCGTCCGCCGATCGCCCAGTACGCGCAGGCTTCCGACATTTTGCAGCGCTATCTGAGCGCCGCCTTGACCAATCGCCTCAGTCCCGAAGATGCGATGCGGGCAGCCGCGAATGAAACGCGCACTTTGCTGAAAACCTAACTCACGGACATACTTTCATGGACACGATTCGATCGCGGGAACAAAAACCACGCCTGGATCTTAATGACGCCCGCGCTGCTGCTGCTCGCCCTGGTTTATCTCTATCCGATTCTGCGTGCCTTCTGGCTGAGCTTGTTTACGCGCAACCTGGGAACGCAACTTCAGCCTGAGTTTTCCGGCCTGTTCAACTACGGGCGGATGCTGGGCGATGGCCGCTTCTGGCAAACCTTCAGCACGACGGCGATCTTCACGACTGCTTCCGTGCTGACGGAACTGGTGATCGGCATGTGCATCGCCTGATTTTGAATCATGCCTTTCGGGGGCGATCGTTCGTCCGCACATCTGCAATTCTGCCTTGGGCACTGCCGACCGCGCTGATCGGTCTTGCTTGGGCGTGGATTTTCAACGACCAGTTCGGCGTCGTCAACGACATTCTCCGCCGACTGGGACTGATCGAAACGGGAATCAACTGGCTCGGTGAACCAACGCTGGCCTTACTCGCCGTCATCTTTGCGGACGTGTGGAAGACCACGCCGTTTATCAGCATTTTGCTGCTGGCCGGACTGCAATCGATCTCACCTGACCTGTACGAAGCTCACGCGCTGGACGGCGCATCCGCTTGGCAGAGCTTCCGCCGAATCACCGTGCCGCTGCTGATGCCGCAAATTGTGATTTCGATGCTGTTTCGCTTCGCGCAGGCGTTCGGAATTTTTGACCTGATTCAGGTGATGACCGGAGGCGGGCCGGGAGGCGCAACCGAAGTCGTGTCGCTCTACATCTACGCCACGATCATGCGCTATCTCGACTTTGGCTATGGGGCGGCGCTGGTTGTCGTGACGTTTTTGCTGCTGGTTTTGGCAGTGGCGATCGCCGCTTTCCTCCTCAATCGATCGCGCAAACACACAACAGGAGTCGCATAAACAATGGCAACTACGATTCAAGACCGTCACTCGACGGAGGCTCCTCCCAGCAAATCGACCAGCGCCCGGATTGGCGAAATTCTGCGGTGGATTGCGATCGTTGCCGTCGTAATCTTCTGCCTCGCGCCGATTCTGTGGCAGCTTTTGACCTCCTTCAAGGTCAACGAAGACATTACGGCGGTTCCGACCGTGTACTTCCCGACCCGCTTCACGCTGGAGCATTACACCCAGCTATTTGAGCGGCGACCGTTCTGGCGATACATCCTCAACAGCGCGTTTGTGTCGATCGTTTCGACGCTGTTCTGCCTCGCCTTGGGAACGCCTGCCGCCTATGCCCTCGCCCGACTGCGCCCACGCGGACAAAAAGCAATTCTAGCCGGAGTTCTGATCGTGACGCTGTTTCCCGGTGTGCTGCTGTTTCTCGGCCTGCTGGAAGTGATTCAGCTATTTCGTCTGGGCAACAACTACCTCGCCTTGATCATTCCCTACACGGCGATCAACTTGCCGCTGACGATTTTGGTGCTGCGCTCGTTCTTCGAGCAGCTACCAAAAGATCTGGAAGATGCCGCCAAAGTAGACGGCTACAACACCACGCAGATGCTGACGAAAATTCTGCTGCCGATGACCGTCCCCGCCTTGGTGACAACCGGAATTCTCACCTTCATTTTTGCCTGGAACGAATTCATCTTCGCGCTCACCTTCATCACCGACGAGAACATGAAGACGATTCCGGTTGCCGCTTCGCAGCTTGGTGGCGCGTCCTCGTTTGAAATTCCGTATGGCGCGATCGCTGCCGCCACCGTGCTGGGAACTTTGCCGCTCGTCATCTTGGTTTTGTTCTTCCAGCGCAAGATCGTTCAAGGCTTGACGGCGGGCGCAGTGAAGGGGTAGGAAATCTCGCATCGGTTGCCAGAATCGCCCTGAATTGAAATTCGGGCTAAAAGCAAAAGTCTGTTGAAACAGACTCAAAGCCAAGCTAGCCGATCGCCTTCAACCCATTTCAATGGGTTTGCGCTTTGAGCGAGGAAATTAATTTCCGCGTCTCGATCGCCTCTCAAAAATCATTCATCTAGAGAAAAAATCATGGCAAAACTTGAATTAGTCCATCTCAACAAAACCTTTTCGCCCAAGGTCTGCCCGTCAAAGACGTGAGCTTGACCGTTGACGACCACGAATTTTTGACGCTGTTGGGGCCATCCGGCTGCGGCAAATCCACCGTCCTGCGGTTGATTGCCGGACTGGAGCAGCCAACACGCGGACAGGTTCTGATCGGCGATCGCGACGTGACCAATTTGCGTCCGGGCGATCGCAACATCGCAATGGTGTTCCAAAGCTACGCGCTCTATCCGCATTTGAGCGTGTATGACAATTTGCGATCGGGTCTGCGGCTCAAGCACGTCCCCGAAGCGGAAATTAAGCAGCGTGTCGCCCACGCCGCCGAATCGCTCGACTTGGGCGGACTGATGGATCGCAAACCCGGACAGCTATCCGGCGGTCGAGCGGCAGCGGGTCGCCTCGGTCGCGCTCTCGTCCGGCAGTCAGACATTTTCCTGCTGGATGAACCCTTGTCGAACCTGGATGCGTTGCTGCGCGAACGAGTCCGAGCCGAACTGAAGCAGCTTTTTGACGCGCAGCAGGTTCCGGTCGTCTACGTGACGCACGACCAAACCGAGGCGATGACGCTTTCCTCGAAAGTAGCCGTCCTTAATCAAGGTTTGGTGCACCAGTTGGCTCCGCCCCACGAAATCTACAACAATCCCGCCAACCGCTTTGTGGCCGGATTTGTCGGCAGTCCGCAGATGAATTTGGTGACGGTTCCCTGCGATGCGCGATCGGCGATCGTCGGCAATTTCCGCATCCCCCTTCCCCTGCAAGGCGGATCAGCCCCGCGCCAAATCGTCATGGGCGTTCGCCCGGAAAACGTGCGGCTGGCAGCGGATGGCGATCAGCAGGTGATTCAAGGCCGCGTCTTCCTGGTGGAAAACCTGGGGATGCACAATCTGGTCAGCGTCGAGGTGCTGAGCGATCGCGCTCGATCGAACCGTCCGATCGTCGGGACAGCTAGACCCGAACAGATCGGCAGTCAGGTTGATGAAACGGTTGTGCTGCGTGCCCTCTTGCCGCCCGATCGCAACTGGCAAAATCAAACGCTCAACCTCGCCCTGCCTGCGGAAAATCTGCACTGGTTTGACGTGGAAACTGGAGATGCCGTGTTCAGCCGTCGGCGCGAAGCGGTCGTTCGCTAATGCAACTATACTGGGGCGAATTGTGTCAACTTCACAGTCGCCCCATTTTTGTGATTATGTTTCCGAAAGCTCGATCGATCGCCCTGTTCGCTGTCCTCTCCGCCCTCTTGGTCGGCTGCGGAGAAACCGTCACAACCGATCGCTATGAGCCGATCGCCCAGGTCAGCCAGACCTGCAGGTGCAGTATTCACCGAATTTGGGAGGCGATCGGCGTCCGCGCATCGAACAATTTGCCTCGACGAATTTGGAAATTCGCAACGGCGAAAGGCCGGATGGGGCGGTGACGGGACCCGACGATCGCGGCCTCTACTGGCCTGCCTTGCCGCCGCGCCCGACAGTGGATGAACTCGAAGCCAAACGCCGCACCAGCAGCGAAGAAATGACGCAGCCGGAACTGGTGAAAGCCGAAGATTACGCCTTGACCTTTGAAGCGGAAGGCCGGACGCAAACTTTACCCACAAATTACGACGTGTATCGGCAGGCGGTGCGCGGACTGCAAGATGGGCGATCGCTCAGCCTCACACTCGGCACAAACAGCGATTCTGTCTTGAAAGCTGAGTAAGGAAACGTTTCATTCGCTCGATCGCGAGTCTGGGTTTTGAGCCGACACCCGCGATAAAATTGAAGCCAGTAAGACGCAATCCACATGACAGCAACAGTCACGCGAGACGAATTTGAAGATGTCAAGGAACTGCTCGCATCTGCGGCTCGATACGCAGAATCGGCCAATGCCAGACTCGATCGCGTGGCCGTTCAGCAAGAACTCAACACCAGTGCGATCGCCCTCTTGGGAGAAAGGCAAGACCGCACTCAGCAGCAATTAGACGCACTTTCAATCAAGCTCGATCGCTTGACCGAGCGCGTTGATCGCTTGACCGAGCGCGTTGATCGCTTGACCGAGCGCGTTGACGAGTTGAGCATCACGGTTGAATCTTTAGCTCAACAAGCCGCGCAAGACCGTAGCCAAGCAGAAATCGATCGCGCAGAATTTCGCAGCACGGTGACGCAGCTTCTTGAAGTACTAACCCAGCAGTTTAACGGGAATGGGCAGAACGAGGGTTAGCTCGATCGCTCTCCCCAATCCCTAACCTCTATGATCCGCCCAACCGCTGCCGCATCTGCTGCTGCAACTTCAGCGCCGCTGGGGAATCTGGCTGAATTTTGAGGGCGCGATCGACCGAGGCCAAGCCTTCCTCAAACCGTCGTAGCTGCCATAAAGCTTTGCCGCGATTGCTCCAGGCTTCCGGCAAATTTTCATTCAGAGCAATCGCTTGGTCAAACGCCTCGATCGCCTCTTCAGAGCGGCCAAGCTCCATCAGCGTAGCTCCTTTGTTGACCCAGGCTTCCGCAAAATCGGGCTTCTGGGCGATCGCCTGCTCAAACAATTTCAGCGCGGCTGGTTCTTGGCCTTGGCGATCGAGCGCATAGCCTTTGCTCCACAGCGCTTCAGCATAGCCAGGATTTAGCTGGAGGGCACGATCGCAAGCGGCAGTCGCGTCGGCAAATTCCTCCAGCGTATTCAGGCTGTAGCAGCGTCCCCAGTGCGCTTCTGGTCGCTGGGGTCAAGGGCGATCGCTTGGTCATAAACCTGAACGGCCTGCTGAAACTGGTTTTGCTCCCGCAACTGCTTCGCCTGCATCAGCAGCATCGCCACTGGTGCGTCTGGGGCATCGGGGGCATTTGGGGAGGCAGTCGCGCTAGTAGTCGCGCTAGACGAGGTGGCAGCCACCGTTGCGGACGAATCGCTGGCAGGGCGCGGCGAATTCAGCGGTTTCACCAGCGAGATGAACAAGACAGACCCGACGATGCCAGCCGCCACCAGCCCGATTTTTTTCGGCTGGCGGGCAAACTGCTTGAGATGGGTGGCCGAGGTGGTGGCGATCGCCTGAACCGTCGGCGTGACGCTTTTGCTGAAAGAAGCTTGGTTAAAAGAAACAGTGGTTGGAATGGACACAGGGCGCGATCGCGGCGTGATCTTTCGCAGACTGTTCCACAGACTGTTCCGCAGACTGATCTTTCACAGACGGTTCCGCCACAGGCACGGTGGTTCCTTCCTGCGAAACCAAAGTTGCAGGCTCTTCCAATGCCGCTAGCCCATAGCGCAGCGGCGGCGGTTCTGGTTCAATGGGCGACTTGCTCGATCGCCGCCAGCGCTTCTGCCGCAGTTGCATAGCGGGCGCGAAAGTCATATCGCACCATTTGTCCAAACGGCGGCCAGTTGCGAATCGGCTGAGGCGGCTTGCTGCCACTCAATTTCGCTGGTGTGGGCATCCTTGGGAAGCGATCGCGGCGAAATCCCCGTCATTGCATGAATGCCAATCATGCCGACCGCAAACACATCGCTGCTAAAGCGCGGATTGCCTGCTAGCTGCTCATTGGGCATATAGCCCGGTGTGCCAATCGAAATCGTCAGCGCAGACTGAGCAGCAGAATTGAGCAGTTGCGTCGTGGCCTGCTTGACTGCCCAAATCGATCAAGACAATTTTGCCATCGGCGTGGCGGCGCATCAAATTGGCAGGTTTGATGTCGCGATGAATCACATGCTGCTGATGCACAAACGCCAAAACTTCCAAAATGTCGCGCAGCAGCCCCACCACCTGCGCCCCACTCCAGGGATGGCTGTCTCGCACTTCGCAGCCCAAGGAATGCCCAACGATCAATTCTTGAACCAGATAGAATTCTTCATCTTGCTCAAAGTGCGCCAGCAGTTTCGGAATTCGATCGTGATTTCCCAATGCATAAAGCACCTGTGCTTCAGTGTCAAACAGGCGTTTTGCTGTTTGCAAAGCGGCAGGTTCGCTAAACTGCGGCTGCAATCGTTTCACCACGCAATGCGGATTACCCGGCAGGTGCAAATCTTCTGCCAGAAATGTTTGCCCAAATCCGCCCGCGCCCAGTTGCCTCAGCACTTTGTAGCGCCCGCCCAAGACGGTCGTTGGCAATTCCGATTGAAACAAACGCAGGAAATTCACGCCACTGATTCTAACGCGGATACCTTAAACTACTCTTCCGCAGAGGCGATCGCAATCAGACAGTAGGATGATATGAGAAATCGGGGTCGGCAATTCGCAGTTCGCCATTCAAGGCAGGATCACCAGGCAGAATCATCTGTCGCTAGCGCGTCCCGCTGCCCAGCAAAAACAAGCTGACCATCGTGACGCTGTTCCAAAGGCTGTGCAGCAAGATCGAAGAGAGCAGATTGCGCGATCGCGCATACACAAATCCCAGCACCGCCCCCAAAACGGTCAGCGGTAGAACTTCTGACAAGCTGAGGTGGGCGATCGCAAAAATCAGGCTGCTTAGCCCGATCGCACCCCAAGCGGGAAGATAGCGCGTCAGTGAAGGCAGAAGAAAGCCGCGAAACAAGGTTTCTTCAAAAATCGGGGCAGCAACCGCAGCCGTAAACAGAAAAATCAGCAGTGAGACGCGATCGCCTTCTTGCAAAACAAGCTGCAACAGCGGATTGCTGCCGCCTTGCCCCTGCCAAATGCGCGAATTGACGATCGACACAACGATCATCAGCGGCAGCGCGACAAAATAGCCGCCCAAGCCCCACAGTGCCCAGCGATCGCCCAGCTTAAACTGAAACCAGCCTGCGGGCAGCGGCAAAAAGCGGCGCACGGCGACATACAGCACCAGCAGGCCAGCACTTGCCATCAGCAAATAGAAAGTGAGCGAGAAGACGGCTTGCGATCGCACTCCAAACCCAGAGAACTTAAGTCCTGAGAGTTGCAGCACCAAAGGCAAAGCGACCTGTCCCACCAGGAAAAAGCCCACCACCAAAACCAGCACGATCGTTCCCAGTTCCAGGGAACGCTCCAGCCG
>JAAUTJ010000140.1 GCA_012031475.1 Leptolyngbyaceae cyanobacterium SM1_3_5
AGTGTGGATGAAAAGCCAGAATCATTGCAGATTCCTCAAGTCGTGAGTCAGCGGATGGCGCGGCGAATGGCGTTTTTCTGCGGCATTCCCTCCGCCTTGGGCATGGCAACGTTCTTCGTCAGCTATCTTCTCGTCACCAAAAATATCTTTCCGCTGCCCACGTCTGCCGTCGTGCTGGTGAGCATGGGCTTTTTTGGGCTGGGCGTATTGGGCTTGAGCTACGGCGTAATCTCGGCGTCTTGGGATGAAGAAGCAGCGGGAAGCATGTGGGGCTGGTCGGAGTTTACGCTTAACTGGAGTCGCTTGACGGCAGCGTGGCGCTCTAGTAAAAAGTCCTCGTAACTTTGAAGACGGACGTAAGATAATTGGGGCTGTTGTCTTTTGTGCGGCAGCCGCCAAATTCAACAACAGGAACCCTTGACATGATCGTGGTAATGAAAATCGGCGCACCCGAAGCCGAAGTTTCGCGGTTGGGCGCAGAATTTGAAGAATTAGGACTCAGCCCCGAAAAGATCGTCGGCAAAACCAAGACGGTGATCGGCTTGGTAGGCGACACGGTTGATCTGGATGCTCTCCAGCTTCAGGAAATGAGTCCCTGGATCGAACAAGTGCTGCGCGTTGAAAAACCCTACAAGCGCGTCAGCCGCGAATATCGACACGGCGAAGCCAGCGAAATTGCGGTTTCCACCCCGGCGGGCGTCGTGCTGTTTGGCGAAGGTTGCCCGATCGTCACGGTCGCGGGTCCCTGCTCCGTCGAAAATGAGTCGATGATCGTCGAAACCGCCCATCGCGTCAAAGCCGCAGGCGCAAAATTCCTGCGCGGTGGCGCGTTCAAGCCTCGCACCTCGCCCTATGCCTTTCAGGGTCACGGCGAAAGTGCCCTCGGCCTGCTGGATGCTGCCCGCCAAGCCACTGGACTGGGGATCATTACGGAAGTGATGGACACCGCCGATCTCGACATCGTGGCGGCAGCCGCCGACGTGGTGCAGGTGGGCGCTCGCAACATGCAGAACTTCTCGCTGCTCAAAAAAGTGGGAGCGCAAGATAAGCCCGTTCTGCTCAAGCGCGGCATGTCCGCCACGATCGAAGAATGGCTGATGGCGGCGGAATACATCCTCGCAGCCGGAAATCCCAACGTCATCCTGTGTGAGCGCGGCATCCGCACCTTCGATCGCCAATATGCCCGCAACACGCTTGATCTTTCCGTGATCCCCGTGTTGCGATCGCTGACGCACCTGCCGATCATGATCGATCCCAGTCACGGCACGGGCAAAGCCGAATATGTGCCCGCGATGGCAATGGCGGCGATCGCTGCCGG
This sequence comes from Leptolyngbyaceae cyanobacterium SM1_3_5, assembly GCA_012031475.1. GTDB lineage: Bacteria > Cyanobacteriota > Cyanobacteriia > Elainellales > Elainellaceae > JAAUTJ01. Next base: position 1,319 of record JAAUTJ010000140.1, read on the forward strand.
AACCGACTCGCTGATGATCGAAGTTCATCCGAACCCAGCCAAAGCGCTTTCAGACGGACCGCAATCCCTGACGCCCGATCGCTTCGATCGGCTGATGCAGGAATTGTCGGTAATCGGCAAAGCGGTCGATCGCTGGGAAGCCGTTCCTGCCTTGGCTTAGCAGCCTCATTCTCTAGTCTTCTTCCTAGGAGAAGGACTTAGGCGAGGGCGGTTCCGACTGCAAGTTTTCAAGCTGCTCTTCAATGTGGCGCAGCATTTGATTGAGAGCGGGCAGTGAGTCAAACTTGTTGCCCGAAGCTCCTGGCTGCAACCGAGCGCGATCGCGAATTTCGTTCACCTTAAGCTGAAGCTGCTTGGCGATCGTGATTGCGTCGCGCTCTAGACTCGATAGCTGCTGCTGCTGATAGAACCGCAAAGCCGCGCCGCGCAGCACTTGCAGCGTTGCTTCTTCTTCACCATTCACCGAGGGCATGAACCGAAAGCGCAGAAGCAGGCGCGTGTTTTGATGCATCCGTTCGATCTCAACCTGCTTCGGATGTTTGACGGCAATCAGCGACAGATGGCACATCCGCTTCAGTTCGTTGATGATGCCCTGAAACTGATCGGGTTCGAGGCGATCGAGAACCGATTGCAGGACGCCATTTTGACTCCACAAAATCCGCCCATACTGCGGCTGGCGCTCAAAATATAAGCGGCCAATGCCGCCCAGCAGCACTCGCGCCATCAGTTCCTTCAGCAGCGTAGCAGGCGGCAGCGTTGCTAGCTGTTCGATCGGGCTAGAGAGATGGTTTGCCTCCACTTCAAGCAGCGGCAGCGGTGAAATCACTGAGGGCGGAATCGTCGGCGGGGCAGTCGGCTCGTCGGATTCACTCGCATCGGGCAGCAAAGACGGCTCAATCAATGCTTCTCGACGCACTTCTGGAGCGGGCTGAAATGGAATATCGGGCGGCGGCGTGGCGATGCCCTGCGGCGTGATGCTGTGCAGCGTCAGTTCTTCGGGACTGTCTACGACCAAGGTTTGCTGCAATTGGCGATCGATCGACTGGCTGCTGCGCTTGCGGGCGGCTCCACGCGGCGGTTTGGCCGTCTTGATTTTGGGGAGCGACTGGCGGCTACCGCCCTGCTGCAAATAGGCAGACAAAATCGCTTGCAGCGCTTCTGAGGACAAAGGCCGCGACACCAGCGAGTAGTTCATGTATGAAACAATACGCCGCGCATATTCAAGAGCAACGGTATCGTCTGGGCTGACCATGCCCAAATTTAGGCGGCTCCCTTCCAAAAACAGCGGCAAAATTTGATGATACAAACAGGCTTCAAAGGGCAAAACGCCATCAATTAAGATGAACATCTGCTCAGCGTTCAGCCGATCTGCCCAGTCAGAAGGAAAGTAGGACAACAGGTGACGATGGCCGGAGGAACTGGATTCGGCGCGATCGCTGAATGGGGACACCATAGCAGGCGAAAAGGGAATGTTGTTGCTATTCTAGCCGTCTGAGTCCGCAATGCCGCATATTGATTTTGCAAAACTTCAGTAAAGTCTAAGCAGCATTACGGAATTCCTGCACCGCGAGATACAGCTTAATAAACTTGCTGGTGAGGCTGTTGGTTTTGAGATTGAGTTCTTTGGCGATCGCTCCATGCTTTTTCCGGCTTTCCGGCCTGTAATCAGGTGATCAAACAGGGTGCGATCGTCAGGCGGCAGCGTGTGGCGAAAGCGATCGGCTTCGGTCGGCGTCAAGCCCAGATTTTGCTCGATCGACGTGCCCAGCCACGACATCACCATGTCCGGCTGATGCTTCAGCCCAAACACGCGCATGGCATGGTAGCTAATTTTTTCGCGCAGTCGGTAGACTTCTCCGATCGGACGGTTGAGCAGTTTGGCGATCGCCTCTTGCGACTGACCCTGCAAATGCAGCGCCAGCCAGCGAGATGCATCCGGTTCCACTTCCGATTCGAGATAGGCGGCGAATTCGTTCTTGACCGTCGTTCGCAGCGTTTGCTGCTCTTGCAAGGCTTGTTCTTCTTGATACTGGGCGATCGCCTGCGGATCAAGCAGGCTGAAGGCGTTGTCGGCATCGTCGGGCGAAATTTCTTCCGACACCAAGCGCACCGATTTGCCACCGGGAACCTGCGTCATGCCACCGCGCTGCGATCGCTTCAAATAGTTGACAAAGCGATAGACGAGGAGCGGCTGATTGCGAATCGGACGCAGGCAGTATTCTTCGATGCTGGCGAGCATTAAAGCGTTGCGGAGGCGTGGATTCGGGCTGCACTGGGCGATCCACTGCATCTGCTGACGAATGTAGTTGTCACTTTGGATTAGTTCTTGAATCACTTCTTGCAGCACTTCTTTCACCGATCGATGCCGATCGCGCGACAGCGCCACGCCCGTGCGAATCTTGTTGCGAATCAGGAATAGGCTGCCCAAGCGCTGAAGCAGCTTTTGATAGGCTTGTTCGGGCGGAATGTGCAAATAGCGCTCCTGCAAAATCCGATAGCGATAGTCCATCGCCTGCTGCGCGATCGCCAGTCCGGTTGCATCAAGATGTGAGAAGCGATCGGGATCTTCCCCGATCAGCCAGCGAAAAATGCCCGTTTGGGTAGCAGATTGACCTGGACAATCGGCGGCAAGTCGCGCCTGCCAGTCTTGCGTAATGTCCTGCATCAGCGGCATGGAGATAGTATCCTTGGTTCCCGACTTGTTCTATTTATATCTATTCAAGAAATATCTCTTACAAACCTGGTAGAAAAATTCACCCACGCGGGTGACTTCACGATCGATGAGTTGTGCTTCTTATTGTGTTTCGCTTTACTGTGTTTCGCTTTACTGTGTTTCGCTGCTGTCCTCGATCGCGTTCACCAAACCCTGTAACGCCTTTGTCAACTGACCCAACTGCTCGATCGTGCTGTCGTGATTTTCCGCCAGGGTTTGCACGGCATCACTGAGCGCGAAAATCTGGTAGCCCTGCTGCTGCACCTGCTGAGCGATCGCATCGACACGACTGGCTAGGCGATCGACTGTTTCAGTCGTAGCCAAAACGGTTTCGCCAATTTGCTGCACGATTGTTTCGATTCGCTGTTGCTCGCTGTTGTTCACCGTGTTGTTCACAATTGCCACCTCCAAATCTCGCTTGGCGTCTGCTGATGCTGCCCCTGACGCCTCAAGCTGCCTGTCGTGAAGGCGGCTTCACTGTGCTTTTTCGCCGTGCTTTTTCGCTGTGACTTATTGTACTGCCTCGCTGGTGGCGATTAAAACTGCTGACCCACGTAGATCGATCGCACTTCGCCATTGCGCCGAATCACAGCCGCATCGTTCGACACAGAAACCAGTGTCCAGCCGCTTGTCCCAATGTTTTCACCGACGCTGATTCGCTGCGGCGAACCGCCCACTTCAAACAGCGCCGCCGATCGATCGCCAAACTGCATCAATCCCATCAGCGTCTGCTGTGGTGCAGAAGCAGGTGCAACCGCAACGGCGGGAGCGGGAGCCGCTGGTGCAGGTCGAGCCGCTGGAACGACTGGTGCGACTGCGACAGGCGGGGCAACGGGTGGAACAACCGGGACAGGGGAAACCCCCACAGGTGGATAAAGCGTCTGCGGTGGCTGATAAACCGGGATGTAGACGCGATCGGGCGTGGAGGGCGACGCACTGGGCGTACTGCTGGCAACTCCAACGCTGGGAAGGGCTGGACTGGAAGCGGTGGCAACGGCAGACGCATCCGGTTGGGTGCGACCCGCAATCCGATCGAGCGATTGCTGCACATAGTTCATAAACTGCTGGTCGGCCTGAGAGGGCTGGGCACCACTGAGCGGCTCGGCAGTCGGAGCGGCGGGACGGAAGAAGACGAGCCACGACATACCAGCGGCGATCGCAGAGGCAAAAGCCGCCGCCAAAAAGCCAGCGGCTCACATGATCGATCGGCAGCGGGTTCCAAGGTCGCGATCGCTTCGGCATCGGGTGTGGCAATCTGGCTGGCTGATTCGATCGGGGCGAGTTCGACAGGCAGATCCGGCACTTCCAACTGGGGAATGGCGATCGGCTGCAAAGACACCACTTCAGGGACAGGCGTTTCCACAGGCAAGCCGCCGCCTTCAAAAATGCGATCGACTTCGCCAAATAGCTCATCCATCAAGCGGTTAGCATAGGAATCCACCGGAAAATTGCCGTCACCGAGCAGATCGATCGGGTCTGGCTCAGCGCGGGTAGACGCTGGCGCGTCGATTTCGTCAAGGACGGAAGGATTGACGTGGACTTCTTGAGACATAAAACTTTACCTGAGAGCGACGAACAGCCAGAGGATGCGCTGAGCTTGCGCCCGATTTTACCTGATTTTGCCGACAGTGTAGCAAGAAGTTTGCAAGTTGCTAAATTGCGGAGGCGATCGCCTCGCAAAATTCAGGATGACCTAGCAGGTTTGTCTATGTTGGAATTGAATTCGCGCTGCTTGTGGGCGATCGTTTTTTAAGAATGAAACCGATGCAAATCACGTTTGATATCTCAGAAGAACTCGCGATTCGGCTCAGCCCGCTCACTGATCAGCTACCACAAATTCTAGAGCCAGGGCTGCGCGAACTCACGGCTGCTTCTGAATCGGGTTTCGCTGGAGCCGCAGAAGTGCTTGAGTTTTTAGCTGGCCTTCCCTCGGCTGAGGAAATTATCGCGCTGCGACCTAGCAATTTGTTTCAAGCTCAAATCACTGAACTTTTGGAAAAGCAGCGAACTCAAGGACTCACACCTGCTGAGGAACAACTTTGGGAGCAATATCAATATCAATATCAATATCTAGAACATTTAGTTCGGATTGCAAAAGCAAAAGCTTTCTTTAAGCTCAAAGCTTCAGCAATGAATTAGCCATGAATGAGTAATACTTACATTCCGTTAGCTTTGCGGCGATCGGTGTTTGATCGAGCCAATGGTTGCTGTGAATATTGCTTGATTCCCGAAGCAGCAACGCTGGCTCTTCACGAATTAGATCATACTTATTGCTGAAAAACATGGCGACACAACAGAAGCTACAAATATTGCTTTAGCTTGTATGCTGTGCAACAAACATAAAGGAAGTGATCTTGCATCGGTTGAGCCAATCACTGAAGCGATCGTCCCGCTGTATCATCCTCGCAAGCAGCGCTGGCAAGAGCATTTCTCTTTGAACAACGGGGAGTTTATCGCACGAACGGCGATCGGGCGCATAACCATTCGACTACTTCAGATGAATCGTCAAGAGCGAGTGATTGAGCGCAAGTTATTAGTTGAAGCAGCACTTTTCAATCTGCCAGATACCTGACAAGTGCAGTGCAAAAAATGCAGATTTTAAGTGATTAAACCTTGAATGGAATCGGCTTTGCGAGTTCCCGCGAATCCGTTTCGGCACACCGCGATCGAATCTCCAAATACACCAAGAGCGCGTTCACATCAGCGGGATTGACGCCGCCCGTTCGCGCTGCCTGACCGATCGTGAGCGGTCGAACCTGTGAAAGTTTTTCGCGAGATTCTTTGGAGAGCGTTTCGATTTGGTTGTAGTCCAAATCAGCAGGTAAGGGGCGATTGGCCTGACGCAAAATTTGATCAATTTGGTTTTGCTGGCGCTGAATGTAGCCGGAATATTTGATGTCAATTTCTGCGCCTTCGCGCTCTTCTTGAATCAGGTCAGGATTGCTGAGGCCGTATCGATCGAGATTGACGTAATGAAATCCCGGACGGCGCAGCAAATCCGCCAGCGTAATCGAACCTTTGATCGCCTGCTGCGTGTCGGCGGCGATTTGGCGACCGAGTTCGTCGTGTTCCTTGACGCGAGTTTCGTGCAGGCGTTCTTTTTCGGCTGCGATGTTGGCCTGCTTGCGGGTAAAGATTTCCCAGCGGCGATCGTCAATCAGGCCGATTTCGCGTCCGATCGGCGTGAGGCGCTGATCGGCATTGTCCGATCGCAGCAAGAGGCGATATTCCGATCGCGAAGTCAGCATTCGGTACGGTTCGCGCAGATCTTTCGTACAGAGATCGTCGATCAGCGTACCCAAGTAGCTTTGTTCGCGAGTGAAGATGACCGGAGATTGCGATCGACACAATCGCGCCGCGTTAATTCCTGCGACTAAACCTTGTCCCGCCGCTTCTTCATATCCGGTTGTGCCGTTGATTTGTCCGGCGCAAAACAGCCCGTCAATCTTTTTGGTCATCAAGGTGGGATAGCACTGCGTCGCGGGTAGGTAGTCGTATTCGACGGCGTAAGCGGGACGGAGCATCGAGCAGTTTTCCAGACCGGGGAGCGATCGCAGCAGGTGAATTTGCAGCGCTTCGGGCAGTCCGGTCGAGAAGCCTTGAATGTATAGATCAGGAATGTCGCGGCCTTCTGGTTCGATAAAAATCTGGTGCGATTCCTTGTCGGCAAAGCGGACAATTTTGTCTTCGATGCTCGGACAGTAGCGCGGTCCCTTGGCATCCACCCAGCCGCCATAGACCGGGGACAGGTGCAGGTTTTCGCGAATCAGGCGATGGGTTTCGGCTGTGGTGCGCGTCAGGTAGCAGGGAATTTGCTCGCGCTCCACCCAGACTTCGGGATCGAAGCTGAACCAGCGGACTTCATCGTCTCCCGGTTGCGGTTCGAGTTGCGAATAGTCGATCGATCGCTTGTCCACGCGGGCAGGCGTTCCGGTCTTCAATCGTCCGGTTTCAAAGCCCATCCGGTTGAGCGTTTCCGTCAGGCCAACGGCAGCAAATTCGCCCGCACGTCCCGCCGACATTGACTTGTTACCCACCCAGATGACGCCGCCCAAGAAAGTTCCGGTCGTCAGCACAACGGCGCGACACTCAAAAGCGACACCAAAGTAAGTTTGAACGCCGATTACTTCGTCATTTTGCCTAGCACCAAATCCGTCACCATGCCTTCACGGATGACGAGGTTTTCCTGATTTTCGACAATCCGCTTCATCACGGCGGCATATTCGCGCTTGTCGGTTTGTGCCCGCAGCGCCCAGACTGCGGGACCGCGAGAGATGTTGAGGACGCGCTTTTGCAGGTAAGTTCGATCGGCCATTTGCCAATTTCGCCGCCCAGCGCATCCACTTCATGCGTCAGTTGCGACTTGGCGGGCGCACCAACTGCGGGATTGCACGGTTGCCACGCGATTTTGTCAAGATTCAAGGTCAGCAGCAGCGTCCGGCAGCCCAACCGAGCCGCAGCCAGCGCCGCCTCACATCCGGCGTGACCCGCACCAACAACCACCACATCAAATGAATCTTGAAAATCGATCGACATCTGAAAACTTTGCAAAAGGCACAATTCAATTTTAGCGATTTGGAGCGATCGCGAGGCGCTCCCGGAACGGGATCGATCGCGAAGCTTGCGGAACGGTATCGCCTTGTGTTCCGCGCAATTGTCAATCCAGTCAGATTTGCGATACTTGAGATCAGTTCTTGCCCCGCCCCGATCTGCTCAAAAAACTGCCTTTAATGATGATGGGAATTTTATTGTTACTGACGCTTGCTGGTGGAATTTATTGGTTTGTGTTCCATCCCCAGCAAAAGCTCGATCGAATTCGCAATCGTGGCGTGGTAGAAATTGAGGGAGCCGAAGCGCGATATTCTGATCTTCCCTTGGGCAATTTGGGCATTTTCTACGACAGCAACGAAAATCGTCGAATTCAAGTCATCTTTCCAAAACTGACTTCTGAAGGCGACGTGCAATATATTTTTTCCTGGCACGATTTGCGATCGGCTCATGTTCCCCGCTTCAAGTCGATCGACCCGCAAAATATGATCAGTATCCGCATTGCCCAAGACCTCAGCTTGCTGATGAAAGAGCATATCGAGTTTGTCGAACCGGAAATTTTGAACCTTAGAGCTGATTTGTGAAGAGAATCTAAAGGATGCAGGGGTCGGTCAGAACTCGATTTTAAGCTTAGTTGAGTCGAGTTGTTCTCCCCTCCGATGAGCCGTCTACCCACGATTGCCAATCCCCAGCG
>JAAUTJ010000141.1 GCA_012031475.1 Leptolyngbyaceae cyanobacterium SM1_3_5
AGGCGGGAATGCTTTGCTGGACGGCATTGTGGCGATCGCCCCCACTCATCACGGGCTGTGTCTCAAGCTGATCCCAAACCAGATCGAGCATCGTTTGACCGCGATCGTTTCGCACCACAATCCACTGCCAGCCAAACGGCGCACCCATATAGCCCACAACGAGATCCGCTAGGGAATTCACGTAGTCAAAACAACTCATGCAGGACGGCGCAAACACGTCCTTAAGCTGATTGGTTTTGAGGCCAAAAAACGGCACGGTTTCCGTTGATCCGTCTTCGTGGCGGAAGTGGACGCGAAAATCCTGCATGAATTCGTAATGCACGACCGTATCGGGCGATCGACTCGTCGTATCGAGAAATTTCTGTAACCCAGCACGAGTGACGTTATCGACGCAGGGCGTTCCCAACACGTACAGCTTTTCGAGTCCTAATTTTTGCTCGACGGCGCGGAGAGCCTGAATCTGACAGCCGACACCGATCGCCAGCAAGCGCTTCATTCCCGACTGTTCCACCTGCTCCAGAATTGACAAATTCGGTGAAAGCGTCGGTTTGTTCACTCGTGCCGCCAAGATTTCTTCACGGTTGCGGGCAATCACAGGCTGCGGCTGAAAGCGATCGTCCGTCGTGTTTTGAACGCAAACAACGCCCTCGACCATGCCGCTTTCCAGCATTTCAATGGCGATCGAACTGACGATCCCCGTCCACTGTGCGCCTTCGATCGGCTCGGTCTTCCGGGCGGCCATCATCTGCTGACTGACGCCAAAATACCAGTCGTCCTGATTTTCCAGATCGCGGCTGCGTCCGTGCGTCTGCTCCTCCAGCGGTGCGATCTGCTGATTCAAAAAGGCACAGGCATCTTTAACGTAGTGAATGTAGTGCGTGTCGCACAAGCCGCACTCGCTGCACAGCGCCTTGGCCGGACGGGGGCTATTCGGTTTGAGCGCTTTGGCGCGTTGGTGGGGCTGAACGGATGTCATGTTAAATTGCGAGGCGAATAAAAACCTTCTTCTAGCATACGGTCTAGCGCCTACGGACGGATTTGCCGAATCGTCAAGATTTTTGGGAAGTGACAAGCAATCACCACACAAGCTGAAAGCTAGTCCCACCATCCTCGCCCATAGAAGAGATCAATGAAATCTGCGCGAACCCATCCAACATGTCCGGACACAGAAAACCTGACTTGAATCCATGTGTCACAGCTTCTGCTAAATGCCTGACCTATCACTTGAATCCTATCCCCGACTAATCCATATGCAGTTGCTGCATACTCAGTTCCTGGACCAGTTCTGACGTTTACTCGACTACCGACAGTGCCACCAGCAATATTGCCTGGTTCGGCCTCAACCGGAAAAACTCGACCTACTGGAATGTAGTCATCAAAGACTTCACAGGTTGCTACTGGTTGACCATTGGACGGTGAACTGACTGATAACACTACGACGGTGGAGAGAAAAAACCTTTTGAGCATTGCCTAAATTCCTTGGTTAGCATTGCTGAATTTCAATTTCAGGTTAGCTTTTCAACGAGCAAGCCACCCTATTGAAACTTCTTCCACAACATAGTCTTCTTACTAGTCCGTAGCTCGTTTGCTAGCACTTCACAATACACGTCTGAGTTACTGCCGCGTCTCTCGATAAACGGACTCTTACGCACTTTTAGTGATTCGAGTTCTTGAAATCCCCTAAAATTTCATTTTCTCGTTGAGCCACTCTAGCCATCACGCCCCACTTCACCGAAAGCGCGTAAGAATCGATTATTGAGCGTTTATCAATGCTTCAACTTGAATCGGCGTTAGCTGCTCGATGTTTTCCAGGACGATCGCCGCCCCTGCCTCAACCAATGTCTGAGCATAAGCCGTCGCGTAATCCACTGAACTTTGGGCGTGAGGGGGAAGAATGCCAACGCCAATCCAAGATCGATCGGGCTGAAGCGCCTTAGCGTTTATCACTGTCTGTATATCCGCAACCGTATCGCCTGCGTAGAGGACGGGTGCAGTTGCATCAAATCGCTTCACCACGTCAAACAGTCCGGTCGGGTCAGGCTTGCCCGGAGCATCTTCCATTGCGACCAGCAGGGGAGCCTGCAATCCCAAGCGTTTCTCCAATACGTAGGTTGCCGATCCGCGTGTTGCGCCGCTGAAGAATCCCCAGCCGATCGCCGCCTCAGTCAGGCTGTCGAGATAGCTCGATCGCACCAGCAGCGGTTCGTCGCGAATGTAGCCATTCCAGTTCGTTGGGTCAGTGCCACGATAGCGACTTTGAAAAAAGGCGACGAGTTTTTCGTAATCGAGGGTTTGCTGCGCTCGATTCTGCCCTTGCGCTTCGTAGTGTCGATACACCAGTTCTCGCGACGCTTCCCAGTCGTTATTCCAAATCCCTTCGCTCTTGAGAACATCAATATCGGCCACAGTCGGACGATATGTGCCTCCGGTGAACTGCTCGACCGTATCGGCCAAGGCGCGACGGTATGATCCGCCGACATCACGGATAACGCCATCTATGTCGAAGATTACGATCGATCGCACGATAAAATTCCCAGAATCTTGAATGGCGACTAGACGAAGCCATGCATTAATATAGAGGGTCGTAGAGCAATTGCAAAGTTTTGGGTTTGCCAGTGGAGGCACTTTGTCGAAGTTTATTTTGAAAGTTCTGTGGTTAGAAGATAACGTCGCGCTTGCAGTCGATCAGGTCGTGGGTAAGGGCACAAGCCCGCTCACGTCCTATTTCTTTTGGCCGCGCAACGACGCTTGGGAACAGCTTAAGACCGAAATGGAAGCGAAACACTGGATCGCGGAAAACGATCGCATCGAACTGCTCAACCAGGCAACCGAGGTGATCAACTATTGGCAAGAAGAAGGCAAGCGCCGTCCAATGGCAGAAGCGCAAACTCGCTTTCCGGAAGTCACGTTTACGGGTAGCGCCTAACGTTGATGGGGCGATCGCGTAAAAAATTGGGGTGCAGTTGATGCACCCTATTCTGCTGTCGATCGCACGGCGGAGCTTTTACAAATCGAGCGGGTTGGGTATGAATACCTCCAGCCACGCGAAGCTTACTGTCCTTCGATCGACAGCGGAGAGCCAACATTCGTTTCCCACTGGCGCGGTGGATGGAGAATACTTTTCTCTGGATTTGAGCCTTGAATCACGAGCGGGTGACGCTGCCAATGATAGTCGTGCGGTTGACCCCAATCTGCGGGAAAAATGCCGACGTTCACGTAATATTGGCCGCCGCTCAGATCGAGCCGTGCCAGATTCAGCTTGGTTTTGCGGATGCCCGGAACGAGCGGCAGTGTTAATCCAGCGGCCTGCGAGTGCGTGTTGAGGTAAATTTGACCGTCTGCGGTGCTGATGTTGACCAGGAAAATGCTGTTGTCCGATCGCACTTGGGAAGCGTATTCGATCTCGACGCCGATCGCGTCTCCAGCTTGAATTTCGGTGACGAGTCGATCGCGGCGGTCGAGCAGACGAACGCCCCGAATTTTCACTTCCCCAGTGCAGGAGCGCACCGGAGCGGCAGTCGGACGAGCATTAAATTTGGTGCTGTAGGCTGCTACGACTTCGGTGGGATCGCCCTGCGCCATGATTTCACCCTGGTTGAGCCACAGAGCAGTGTCGCAAAAATCTTGCACCTGTTTGACGTTGTGCGAAATCCACACGATCGCGCAGCCGTTCGATCGCAACTGAGCAATGCGATCGAGACATTTGGACTGAAAGGCTTGATCGCCCACCGAGAGAAATTCATCGACCAGCAGCACCTCAGGGTTCGAGTGGACGGCAACTGAAAAGGCCAACCGCATCTGCATTCCGGTACTGTAGGTGCGGGTTGGGTTGTCGATAAAAGATTCAAGCTGGGCAAATTCGACAATCTGATCAAAGCGACGAGCGGCTTCGCGGCGAGTCAGTCCACCAATGACGGCACTGACAAACAAATTCTCGCGTCCCGACAAGTCTGGATGAAAGCTTGCTCCCAAGTCGAGCAGTGCGCCAATGCGTCCGCGCACCTTGACGCGGCCTTCGTCCGGCTGACCAACGCCCCCGACGAGTTGCAGCAGCGTGGATTTTCCCGCTCCATTTTTGCCAATGATGCCAAGCATCTGTCCAGGTTCGACGCTAAAGCTGACATCGCGCAGTGCCCAAAATTTTCAGTGGGGCGCAGCCCTTTCAAGCCCCTTAACGCCGCTTCCATAATTGTCCAGGGGCGATCGGCGTGGTAGCGAGCATAGCGTTTTCCGAGGTTTTGAGCGGTTACGGCAGACATCATGGCGTTTAGGGCGGTAGAAGCTAGATTTCTTCGACAAAGCGGTGACTTTGGTGCTTGAAGATGCGGTAGCCGATCGGCAGCAGCACGATCGTCACGATCGACAAACTCAGCAGCGATCGCGCATCGGGAAGCTCACCCCGCAGCAAAATATCGCGGTAGGCTTCCAGCAGCGAAACCATCGGGTTAATCAGGTAGAGTGGTCGAAATCGTTCCGGCACGTTGCTGATATCGTAGAAGATGGGCAGCACGTAGAACATCAGTTGCAGCAAAACACCCAAGGTGTGCTGCGTGTCGCGAAAGGTGACGTTAAGCGCGGCAAGCGGATATGCCACACTCACCGTCAGCACAAACTGAAGGGCGAGCAAAATCGGCAGCAGCAGCACGATCGGCGTCAGATGGACACCTTCAATTGCCAAAAAGACAACCAAAACGGGCAATGCCAGCAAAAAGTGAATTAGTCCAGTTGTGACCGTCACCACCGGAAGAATGGCAACGGGAAACCTGGGCTGGCGAATTAAGGCGCGATTGCCTGTGATTAATCCGGTGGCCTGAAACAGCGAGGTTTGCGTCCAGGTCCAGATCAGTAGGCCGCTAAACGCAAACGAGGCGAAATTGGGCACGTCCACTCGCAGAACCGATCGAAACACAAAGGCAAAGACGGCCAGTTGCAGCAGCGGGCTGATCAGCGTCCAGGCGATGCCGAGCATCGATCGCTTGTAGAGCAATTTCAAATCGCGGCTGACCAGTTCGCGCACTAGATCGTAAACGTAGATGAGTCGGCTCGATCGCCTTCGGCTAGCTCCATGTACTTTCACCACTTCAGGTTGAGGAGATTGGAAAGGCTCGATTTTCCGCTCGGACACGGGAATATAGGGATCGCTGCGGCCTTGCCGCTGCACATGCTGCCAGCTTTGCCAGTAGCACCAGTAGCCCGCGAAATAGCCAAAAACTTCTTGCCAGAGCAGCGGCCAAGGCGTTTTGTCCCAGCCGCGCAGCCGATGGTAGATCCGCCGAGCGTAGTAGTTCGGCAAATCCCGAAGCTGATTCCGCAGCGCGCGGCGATCGCGATCTTTGAACCAAAGTGTCAGGTTGTAGGCAGTTGCGCTTTTCATGTAGCCGTGAATTTGGCGGTAGAGATCCGACATTTCGCGGCGGTGGCGATGCCAAACGTAAGCTTGCGGCTGATAGACGATCGTGTAGCCTGCGTTGAGCGTTTTGTACATCAGATAGCTTTCTTCGGCACCTGCGGTGGGCGTACCGGGACCCAGGACTTCTTCCATCAGGCCAATCTGGGGATGAGCGAAAATGCTGGCGCGAAAGGCAGCGTTCGCAGAAACGCCAAGCTCCCAAGTGGGCGGAGTTGTATGACCATAGGCGGCAAGCCAGCGGCCATCGGCCTCAAATGGAACGAACCCTTGACTGAGGCCGTTCCGCAGTTGTTCAACCAAAATTTGAGCGGGCGTTTCGAGTTCGTACGGCAGCACGTTTCCAGTCGCGATCGCACTTCCGCTCGACCCATCGGCGCAATTAGTTTTTCTAACCAGTCGGGCGGAACCGTAATGTCATCGTCGATTGTGACGATAATTTCGCTAGTCGTTGCCGCGATCGCGGCGTTGCGGCCATAAGATCCGCCCGGACGTGCTTCCTGCACCAAATTTCACAGTGGGAAATTCCGCAATCACGGGCGGCGTCAGGTTTGAGTGAGGGCGGTTGTCGGCCACGACAATTTCGATCGGACGCTGCGTTTGCTGGGCGAGCAGACGGGTTAGGCAGTTGCGTAAATCGTCGGGGCGATCGCAGGTGGTAATCACGATCGAGACAGGCAAATCCGGCGCGAGCGTTTGCGAAGCAACGGGTAATTCCGCAGAAAATTCAGCCCTAAGCGCCTGCCGCAGTTGGATTTCGATCGCTGCCCACGCCGCCTGCTGATCGTGTTGATAGGGAATTGCCAGCAGCGGCAGCGTGAGAGTTTGAGCGATCGCGTCCTGCAAGCGTCTGGCACTGACAACTTGGCCGCGATGCTGAATATCGACGCTGCCGATCGGCCAGCCCGCCGCAATCACATACACGCGCACCGCTTCGTATTCCCTCAAATCAGTCCAGGTGGGCAGCGGCTCCGATAGATTCACTTCGCGCACGGCAGTCAGCCGCGTGGTGACGGGTAGCTTGGCGAGGAAGTGGTTGGACGATTGACCGCTGGCGAAACCGTGCCAATTGCTTTGCAGTTCCGTTGCCATCAGCCGATTGTGACGCAGAGCGAGCAGCGATCGCGCCAGCTTCCAACCGCCCAGAACAGCGATTTGGCGGCGATATTGTGGATATTTGAGCCAAATGGCCTTGAGATAAGCTGCAAAGCCAAGACCATTGCGCTTGGCCTGCTCGTGCAGGGCTGCTGGCATCGGCGCGGGGTGATAGCGGACGATCGCGCTGGGTTCATAAATCAGCATTTGCCCAGATAGCAGGACGCGGCAAAATAAATCCAGTTCGCCGCCGTATACGAGCGCTTCATCAAAGCCGCCCAAATACGCCAGCGCCGTGCGCCGAAAGGCCATGTTGAGTTTCGTTCTAAGCTGCATTGTGCCGAAATCTCTCCAGTGCGGTGTCTGGCTGAGGTGATGCCAGCGGCGATCGAATCCGTGATTGAAGCTGTATTGCTCAGAAGCATTTTGGGTTTCGGTTTCAAGCAGATTGGTAACAACAAGACCCGTCAGCGCGATCGCCTCCGGGTTGCGATCGAAGCTTGTGGCGATCGCGTTCAGCCAGTTTGCATCAACGTGGCACTGCGCTTCGGTGAAAGCCACGATGTCGCCTTGCGCTGTGGCGGTTGCGAGATTGCGGGCGGCGTTCATTCCGCTGGCTTGGAGGTAGCGGAAGTGGGGATAGTGTGAGGCGAGCAGTTGCGCCAGCGTGTCGCTAGTTGGATTGGACTCGACAACGAAAATTTCGTGAGCGACCGGAGCGATCGTCTCCAGGCTGGCGAGGCACTCAGAAATCGCCAGGTTTTCAGACTCAACGCAGAAAACGACGCTGACGGAAAGTGGCATCGGGTGCGCCGTTTCTGGCTGAAGCCAATCAAGGGCTGGCGTTGAGTCGTTCCAGTTCGTGCTGGGATTGCCGAGACGATCGAAAACGCTTTGTTGAGCGATCGCCCGTGAACACCGAAGGAGAATGGCTTCTGTCAGGATTGCGGCTGGACAGCAGCCGTTCGCAATGGGAACCTGAATGCCGCCGATTGGCGTACCCCGCAGCTTCACCAAGCCCTGCAAGGTATCGTAGCCATCCAGGTTGGCGATCGTGGCGATCGGCTGGCTCAGTTCAATGTCGAGGAGCTTGATCTGGCTGGACATAACGGTAGTGCTTAACGAGAAGAGAGGACGAGTTCTGGGGCGGGTGAAGATGGCGGCGGAGGAACGTAAGGAGTGCTGTGGGCTTGCTGCCATCGCTGATACAACTCCCAAAGCGCGGAAGCTCCCGCAAGATTTTCTTGAATTTCCGTCAGCAGAAGGAAAGCGGAGAGCGGATTTGCAAGAGGCGAGGGAAAATTCGCTTGATGTAGGGCAGCGACAGTCTGGCGAACAAAGGTGAGAGTGCCCGCCAATCGCCATTGTTTAACAGCGTCGTGAAGCGGGCGGGGACACAATGCCTTTGCCATCGCCATGAAATCGAAACTTGCTGTTGTAGCCACCCAGACTCAATAGGGTGGATCTGCGAATTATAGTGCAGCTTGCGTTGCCCAAAAAGTTGTAAGCCGGAATGAAAACAGAAACCAGCGGCATCTCATCGGGGAAGGGCTGATCAATCATGGTAGAGTAACGCTTCTGTTTCATTCAGAGTACCCCTGAAGACAAATAAAGTACCGCCCTGTTGAGGAAGGAAATGCCCAACGATCGATCGCACAACGACTGCAATTCAAGAGTTGGCTCCTTGATTTTTGCAGGTTAGAAACAAACTTGTCACGACCTGACCTGAAGCTTTACCAAAACTATACGAAGCTTTACCAAAACTATACATAGACAAGCTGGTAAAACCAAAATCACCCGTCGTACGTTGAATGGTTTGGCATGAGCTATAAACAATAAATTTTCTTTCAGATTCGCATTAATTACTGACAAAATGTGCTGCAAATTGATGAAGACTTGGTGAAGCTGACTCAGCTACTGTTCGTCCTTCTAAAAGGGGTGGCTACCATCTGGAGGTAACTCAGGAGTATAGGCTGGAAGTCACTCAATGGCACTGAATGCTCGTTCCAATTCGGCTGAATCGCTACCTACCATTTCGATCGTCATCCCCGTACACAATGGCGGTCAAAGCTTTCGTAAATGTCTCACGAGCGTTCAAGCTCATGCGCCAGCAGGTGTTGAAGTCATTGTTGTTGTGGATGGGGGGAGCGATGATTCTGCTGAAGTCGCTGAGCAAGCAGGCGTAAAAGTCATCAAGCGTCCGATCGCAGGCGGTCCCGCGCTGGCGCGAAATCTCGGAGCACGATCGGCGAAAGGTGACATTCTATTCTTCATTGATGCAGACGTAACCATCAACGCCGCCACCGTCCCCCAAGTGGCGATCGCCTTTGCACAAAATCCCAGCCTTGGTGCCCTGATTGGTTCCTACGACGATGCTCCAGGCGCACCCAACTTTCTAGCGCAGTACAAAAACCTGTTTCACCACTACACGCATCAAACCGCCGCCGAAGCAGCTTCGACCTTTTGGGGCGCTTGTGGCGCAATTCGCCGCGACGTATTTTGGGCGATCGACGGCTTTGACGAAAACTATCGCTATCCCTCGGTCGAAGATATTGAACTGGGCTATCGGCTGAAGCGAGCGGGCTATCAAATTCGCCTGTTCAAATCGATTCAGGTCAAGCATCTGAAGCGCTGGGAAACGGTTTCCCTGCTGCGGGCTGAATTTTTCTACCGCGCTTTGCCCTGGACAGAACTGCTGTGGCGCGTATCGCGCCT
>JAAUTJ010000142.1 GCA_012031475.1 Leptolyngbyaceae cyanobacterium SM1_3_5
TACCTTCTGTGACTGTTGAGAACCCTTTCAAGGTGAGAATCGAATATGCTGCGCTCGTTATTCGATTATCACCTTGAACCCTACAGGTTATTGCGACTGGTGCAAGATCTCAGTTTCTGGTACTTCAAGGGATTGAAGCAACGGGGTGTCTGGAGATTTGCGAGTTTGGGCGCAGTTTTGGGCGAGAAACCCGGTTTCTGGTGCCCAAAAAGCTGCAATCTCAAGAACGTAGGAAGTACACTAATTAGTGGAAGAATGTTCGATAAAATTAGACTTATGAGTACCAGCGAGCCCAACATAGCAACAGTTTCTACTGAAAGCCTCCTCAGCGACAGTGCCACCGTCGATGCCCAGGTCGAAAAAGCTACAGAAATCACCTATCCCGAAGAAATTGAAACAATAATTGCCGGTATGGCCGTAGACCAAAAGGTGATGGTCGGTCAAAATGAAACGGGCGGACATCTTTGGAAATTTAAGTACGGCAGCGTTGAAGTTTTCGTGCAGCTTACGGGCGAAACGGAAAATGATACTTTAACTGTTTGGGCTTTTGTGCTTCAGTTGCCGGTGTCGAACGAAGCTGAATTAATGCGCAAGTTGCTAGAAATGAATTGGCTGTCTACTTTGGAAGCTCATTTTGCGATCGTCGATAATCAAGTTGCGGTAGTATCGACTCGGACGATTTCGGAAATATCGAGCGGGGAAATTTCGCGCGCGATTACGATTGTTGCGACGATCGCCGACGATAATGATGATGTTTTGCAAGCTGAATATAAGTAAGATGCGGGATTTTTGAGCGATCGAATAACTGCTAAATTACGCTCGACAGCGCACCTGACATTTAAGGAAGGTGCGCGAATTTATTGAATGTAGATGGGGCGATCGAACTGCTTCAGTCATCAATCGATTCTAATGTAATAAATACGCCAAGGAGCGCAATAAGCCATAACATTTCGGTTCATCCACAAATTTGAACACGCTTGAAATTATCTCACAGATAGCTTTTGCACTATGCCCTAAGCAATAACTCAAACCGCATAACCACCCCGTTCACCTGCTGCAGACAACCTCTTGAACTTAACGAAGAGACTTGATGCGATCGGTATGCAAGCGGATTGCTAGGCTTTGCTACGCGACGGTTTCTGAACTTTCGACCTGTTTTTTCTCCACACCAATTTGCTCCTGTGTGCTGCGAACTGTGAGTAAAGCCAACGCGATGAGTTCGGGAACAAGCGCAGCAATTGCAGTCAGTTTAAGCGACCAAGTTTCGCCTGCATTGAATAACCCCTCCATACCACTTAAATGTGCAGAAACAATGTCAGTTATATCAATGGCAATGCAAGCTAACAGAAGTGTTTTTACCGTACTTCTATTTGCAGAAGCAACAAGCACAGCAATCACAATGTCTCTAATTGCCCAAACGCGAACGATATAGGGCATCTGAACATTTGAAGTGACAGGAATGCTGAGTTGCTCCATTAACCAATGTGGATCGGCGTAGCCAATCACACTGAGACCGAACCGAATGATGCACATCAGTCCAATTAAGAATGCAATGTACCAAGCTTGGCCTCTCATTTTCACTCCTACAGAAAGGAAACGGTAAATATCTATTTAGACATTACATTAGCCTCTTGAGTTACTAAAGTAAAGCTGAATGCTTTGCCATCGGAGGATAAAGCCAGCGCTTGAACAATCGTGTTATCTGAGGCATGACAACCCAAGTCATCAATGGCATCATAATTGCAATGCTTATAAGTGTCGCTAGCCAAGTAGGGAGTCCATTTGTGATTGGTTTCAACACAATGGGCATCAGAGAAATCATGGGATAAATGCCGATCGCGCTGACGATCGCAGTTTTCCATTTTGGCGGTGGCGCAACATTCGGCATTTCAGGTAAAGCAAACCAAGCTTCTAATCCATTTACTCGCGATACTCTGGGCGTTTCTGTAAGGGCATCTGCCCGTGCAATCCAACCTTGGCAAATTGGAGAGTTTTCCCATTCCTGTAAATGAATCAGCGTGTCGAATCGCATAATCAGTTGCCATTCACCGCGTCGATTGTTGGGGTAGAGAACTTCGCCCCCTAAATAGCCCGGAAATGTACTTGCTGCTAAAGTTACCCCTCGAACGGCTGCCTCAAAGTCGGCTTCAAAGCCTGGTTTAACGCGACGCGCGATCGCAACCACAGCAGGTGCAGAATGATTAGAGGATGATAGTTCTTTCATAGAATTTCGGTGCTAAAAAGTAAAGACAGTGCGGAGCGTTCCAGTTACGATCGCTCCATTACTACTCTGATTGGCTGGATGAGTAATAACTTGAATCAATGGAGTAATCCGAATATTGTTGGCTAACGGAAAGTTGTAGAACGCTTCAATATTTGTTTGTGTTGCGTTTCCTACTTCCGTCAAAATGAAAGGCTGAACGACACCTAATCCGGCTAAATCACCTTTGACAAACAAATTCTGAAAAGAAACGCCAGCCGACCAATAATTAGGGCGAATATCCCCGATCGTGGTGTCAGGATAGGAAGCGTAACCGTAGCGCCCAAAGATGCCAAGCCGTGATGTGATTGCCCAATCAAAGTTTGCACCAAGCGCCTGAAAATTGCTGCCTAGAACTTTTCCGCCGCTGTACTGCAAGCGGGCAGAGAAGGATTTTATCGGTGCATATTCTAGTTCCAAAACACCCATATAGGGATCGCCAAACAATCCGCCTCTTGCGCCGCCTCCTGCGATCGGAAAAAGGCGAATGTCTCCAGGACTGCCACCGCCAAAGAAGCTTTGATTTTCGGGCAAATTTTCCTCTGCACTACTCGCAATGTAAACCGCACGCAGGCTTAAAGCACCTTGATTCGGCTTCCAGTCGATCGCAGCACCTGCACCTCCCGGCCTAGGTAACAGAACAAAATTGTTGATGAGGGATTGAGTCGAAAAATCTCGAAAGCTAACGTTCGCGAATCGATTTTTATCAACAAAATCACCCGCAACCATTCTTGTCCCGACAGTCACGCTGAGATCCTTATTAGGAGCAAAAGTATAGTACAAACGCGCAAGAGAGATCTGTGTTGTGCCAGGAATCGCGAAATCTAAGGTACTCCCTAGATTCGGTTCTAGAAATCCAGCCGCATTATCATTTATTCCAGGACTTGCAGCAAGTAGGCGAAGTTTTAGTAAGTCAGTGCCTTTGAAACTGGTATTGAAGTCTAGACTGAAGCGGTACAAAGCGGTCGGATTCGGTCGATCGCGCGTGACGATCGCACCTCTAGGACTAATCACTCGATCTCCACTAAATCCACCCGCATTCACTGCAAAAATTGCTTGCCCTGATAGTTTTGTCGTCGTTGAAAATTGCTGAGATTCCAATCTGTTCGCTTCAGTTTCTAGACGATCGACTCGATCGCGTAAAGCAGTTAACTCAGTCGTAAAAGCTTGCTGAAGGCGTTCCACAGCCATCAGATCGTCGCGGGTTAATCCATCGATCGTGTTGATCCGTTCTAGGCAAGCATTCAGCGCCACTGCAAATTCTTGACGGGAAAGTGCTTGTTCGCCTCTAAACCTTTTTTCTGAATCACCAGCAATGCAGCCGTATTTTTCGATGAGCGATCGCACTGCTGAAAATGCCCAACTGGATGGAAGCACATCTGAAAGTCGATCGACCGATGGAATAGTTTCTTGCTGTAAATTCGTTGAATCAACAGAATCAGCATTAACAGAATCAGCGGCAGATGGAAGCACCTCTGCAAGTCGATCGCTGATGGCATGATTTCTGGCTGCAAGTTCGTTGAAGCAACAGAATCAGCGGAAAATGTTTGAGCTAGGGTAGAAGAGCAATCTATCCAAAGTCGCAAGCCCAAAGCCAACACTGTGTAAAGTCCTAATTGCTTCATTTTTACAAGCGATTGCCCCAGTAGCTCAGTTCCTGGTAAAGCTGTCCAACTGCCTGTCCTTCTGGCGTTTCCCAGTCCTTCATGATTTCTGAAGCAACCGATGCCCAAGACACCATAACGGCTCCTGCTTGAGTCATTCGTAGAAGCGCTGCTGTTTCATTCAATTGGGTATCAGATCCAGAAACATCTACTACTACATAAGGTTCGTAACCTGCTGCCAGTAAATCGAGTGTCAGTTGCAGCGTGCAGATATCTAGAGAAATTCCACCCAGCAGAACTTTCTTGCGCCCGATCGCAGCTAATTTATCCCGAAACGCAGGTTCATCCCAGGCGCTGGGCGTATGGCGCTCGATCCGAATCGCACGATCGGCATGGGCAACAACTTCCGAAAAGAACTTGCCTCGAAATCCGCCTTCTTCTCCCAGCATAATTGTTGGAAGATCGAAGATATTTGACAGGCGAGTAAAGGCTTCTGCATTCTTTCGGAGTAAGTCACGATCGATCGTCTTCAGTCCTGGCAAAAATCCGTCTAGGAAGTCAACCAAAACCACAACGCAATTATCGCGAGTTAGTTTTTCACAATAGTTCATGGTAAGTCTCTTTAAGTTTCCTTTGTTGTTTTCCTAGCTTTCAAGAAGCCTATCAATCGCCTCCAATTGGCTTTCGCCACTTTCCACTGAAAAATTAGATGCACTGCAATGAAAGCGAGAAAGGTATAACCCAACCAAAAATGCAGCGATCGACCCAAATCGACCATTGCATCATTTTGCGGAAACAAATCTGGCAGTAGCAGCCAGAAAAATTTGACATTGTTCGATCGAAAAGAATTAGAAAAGAAAAAACCTGCGATCGGAACTGCCCACATGAATACATACATCAATGCGTGCAATGCGAAATTTCTCCACCATTGCGGCGAAAACTTCGGCAATCGCTTCGTGTATTTCTTCCACATCACCTGAATCAGCGTGAGAATTCGCCAGGTGAGTAATGCCATTGTCAGAACACCGATCGATTTATGAAAATCATAAAGCAATCCTCGAAACTCCGTTCTAGGCAACCGCGCCATGAACGTGCCACCGACAAATAGAATCAGATAGCAACCTGCCATCCACCAATGAACTGACATCAATCGTTGAAAAGCAGAATTGAGCCTTGGCTTTTTGACGGTTTCATTTTGAACTGAACTCATACTGAATGCCTCTTACAAAATGCCGCCATTAACTTGAATCGTTTGTCCATTCACCCAACGAGCCGCATCCGATGCGAGAAATGCAACCACATCAGCAATATCAGCAGGTTCCCCCAATCGACCGAGCGGCGTTGATTGCACCAAATGTTCCAGTGCATCCGCAGGCATAATCAATCCGTCTGTATTTGTGACTCCAGGAGCAACGAGATTGACGGTAATTCCCCGATGTCCGAGTTCTTTGGAGAGGGCAAAACTAAATTGCTCGATCGCAGCTTTACTTGCAGCATAAACGCCACCCGTTGGAATGCTCTGCCGCGTTGCACCACTGGATAAACTGACGATCCGTCCGCCATCGTTTAAATGTTGTGCCGCCGCTTGTAAGGCAAAGAATGTTCCTTTCGCATTGGTGTTGAAGACTTTATCAAAATCAGCTTCGGTGATGTCTGTGGTGAGCTTGTAGACTGAAACGCCGACATTGTTCACGACAATATCAAGATGACCAAAGGCGTGAATTACTTTTTCAAAGAGCGATCGCGTTTCTGCAAGGTTGCTGATGTCTGATTGAATCGCAATTGCATCAACTCCAAATGTTTTGATGGATTCAACAACAGCCTCCGCTTTGTCGCGATTGCCTGCATAGGTTAAAGCAACCGTTGCACCTTCACGCCCTAAACGTTCCGCGATCGCCTTGCCAATTCCGCGCGATCCACCTGTCACGATCGCAACTTTTCCAGTTAGAGAAGACATGAATTTCTCCTAATTTTAAGGTTCTTAAGCGGCAGAGGCGGATAGTGTTCGATCGCTTACCACACTCCGGTAAGTGAACTTCCAACCATCACTCGTTTTCTTCAGTTTCTCGTGAATTCTTGCCGATCCCAGAAATCCGCCTGTACTAGCATTAATGATGTAGAGATAGGCAATGATTTCAGCACGATCGCCATTCACTTGAACAATCGGATTTTGAACATAATGGCGTGTTCCACCATTAGCAGAGGTTTGAGCGTAAAACTGATTGAACCACTGCTTATAGGCTTCTAAACTATCAGCCGAGCCAAAAGGCGTTTCAATCAAAACCTCATCGCTCCAAGTTGTTAGATTTCGTTCTAAGTCGCCAGAATCAAACGTTTGTTCAGCAAGGTAGAGCGTTGTGAGAATATCGATCCGTTCGTCCATGATGCGATCTCCTTTGAATAGACGTTGAAACGGAACCTGAAGTAAAGCACCGATTCCTTAAGAAAATTTTAAGATAATCAGTTAGTCGCTGTCTTTCCTTTTCTTGCTCTCATTTTGCTGAATCTTGCACTTATCCCTAGAAAGTTACTTTTGTTCTCGATAAGCACTCGGAGAGGTATGGAGATATTGGCGAAAGACTGTAGAGAATCTGCTTTGATGACAAAAGCCCGTGCGGTAAGCAATTTCTGCGATCGATAAATTAGTCGTCTTTAACAAGTGTTTTGCACGTTCTAATCGTTGACGCACAATGTAAGCATGAGGTGTCAATCCCACTGACTGTTTGAATAAACGCGCGAAGTAGTAGGAGCTAATCTGCACCTGTTTAGCCAGGATATCAATCGAGAGATCCTCGTCTAAATGAGCATGAATATAGTCGATCGCAGTGTCTAACTTTGATTGACTCAATCCATTTACTTCTTTTCGCATTTCTACAGCAACTGTCGAGTAGTGCCGTAATAGATGAGCCGCTAGCATTGTTGCCGCCGCGTCTGCATAAAGCGCATCGATCTCAGTGCTGCCAATAACAGCAGACTTGAGAGTTAGTCCAAGTTGAAGGAGCAATGGATCGTGCGGATGAAAACAGGGAATGATTTCAACCCGATCCGGATCGATGCGATCTCGAGCAAAGTTG
Organism: Leptolyngbyaceae cyanobacterium SM1_3_5; assembly: GCA_012031475.1. Classification (GTDB taxonomy): domain Bacteria; phylum Cyanobacteriota; class Cyanobacteriia; order Elainellales; family Elainellaceae; genus JAAUTJ01. The sequence goes on from JAAUTJ010000142.1 coordinate 6,939, forward strand.
CTGATGAATTCTGGCTCCAAATACAAATGTAGAATTTGAGCCGGGTTAACAACACGAATTGTTCGATAGAGTCCAGCAGGATTGATACAAAACACTTCACCTTCGGTGAAGCGATCGCTTTTGACCTGACGATCGATCGCGCGCTCTAGTCGAGCCGGCGCACCTATATTCAGACTGATAACGTGCTTTGATAAGGTGTGTTCGGGGCATTCAACTGACGGAAGTTGATAGTAAGAAACGTTGAGATGCTTCCATTTCAACTCGGTGCTACTCGCTTGAGGAGCATAGGGGAGAATCCGAATCATCTCTTTTTCTTGAATTGGGTTAATTACTAAACCCGAACCTTTCCTCATTAGAGTTCTCCTAAAGATGTGTCACGATCTCGATTGACGGCGTTGGTAGAAAGGGAGATGAATTAGGCAGGAACCGGGACATCCCCGAACTTGAGGGAATCGATCGACAATCGGAGGGAATGCTTGAGCATCTCAACGGATTTAGAATAGCACAAGGTTTTGCGATGGAGACGGGCTAGATAACGACCAAAGGGAGTGACGACCAACAAACTGAAACGTTAGATGCAAAGACTTCTTCGACCGCTCCACTGACTTGCTGGGCGACTGGTAACGATCAGATGCCTAGAAAGACTCTTCGCAACCCTGCTAAAAGCATTGGCAAAGGCATCTTATCTCTCTGAATTGCTGCTTTAAAGCTAGGACGGAATCTGAGGTGATTGAGATAGGAATTGAGTGCAGGGCGTGCCTGGTCTACCCATAAATAATTAAATTTCAACTCATCCAATCGATTCAATACAGTTGTCCAGACTGTATCTGCTAGAGAATACCTATTTCCGCACAGCCAAGTTGTTTGACTTAACTGAGTTTCAAGTCGATCTAGCATCGGTGCTATTTTTGCATTGAGATTTTCAATTTCACCAGCATTGCGAATTGCGCGATTCCATTCGAGCGTCATCATTGATTCTCCTTTTAAGCGCGTGACACGATCGCGATCCCGGCGGTAATTAAGCTGGATGCCAACAACTGCTTAAAGGTGAAATGCTCTTGAAAGAACACCGCAGCTAAAATTGCAGTTGCAGCAATCCGAATGCCTGAAACCACGGGCACTGCTGCAGATACAGGTAATTGCTGTAAGGCTTGGGTGAAGAAAACTAAGTCAAAAAGATAGCAGGCGATCGCGACAATAAACCAAGGTGATGTGAGCAAAAGCAGTAAGCCAGCATTAGGAAGTGCTAGATTAGCTTGCTTGAGCAGCAAATTACCCACACAAGATCCCAGCGCAGATAGCCCTAGAAGTATCCAGGCAGACCAAATCGGTTGAGGCATACAACTTCTTTATCTTAGAGAATCACAACAGTTGTTGTGTAAAAATATAACAACTGTTGTGATAAAGTGTCAATAGGTTAAAGAATCCCTTTCAAACTCTTATGAAAACAACCAACTATAGCGATCGCCGTCTCGAAGTGACTGAAGCAGTATGGCGCGTGATTATCCGTGAAGGGCTCGATCGTACAAGTATGCGGGCGATCGCTCAGGAACTTGGCTCAACCACCGGGGTTGTCACCCATTACTTTCGAGACAAGGATGAACTCACGTTATTTGCACTGGAGCGGGTATTTGAAAACCTGTTTAGGGATATGGAAGCGGGTGTCAAAGGATGGCAGGGGCTGGAGAGACTTGAGCAAATGATTTTTGCCGTGCTGCCTTTTGCGCCGAGTGGTATTCGAGGGTGGCAAATTTGGATTGCATTTCTGGGATATGCGATCGGACGTGAAACACTAATTGAGGAACATCGAAAACGCTATGACTCACTACGGCAGATGATTTGTCAAGAATTGACCGACTTACAAACAGCGCAGCTCATTCGGAAAGATATCGATCCCGTGCTTGAAGCAAACGCACTCATAGCATTAGTAGATGGGATTGGAACAGGATTAGTCATCAACGCTGAATCTTTCCATCCAGACCAACAGCGCTACCTCGTGCAACGACACATCAAAACTCTACTTGCAGTATCCCCAACGATCGCTGAATCTTAAAAACCCACACAAGCTCTAAACTAGCGTCTACTCTATTGCCTTTGGATTCTTTTAGTCTTTTAAAAATGTTCTAATTTTTGTCAATTCTTTCGATCGACTTCATCTCGATTGCTGGACATAGATCTTAGGCGTTGTTCCCGTTTGCCGTTTGAACGCCTTGGTCAAATGGCTTTGAGTTGATTTACCTGCAC
>JAAUTJ010000143.1 GCA_012031475.1 Leptolyngbyaceae cyanobacterium SM1_3_5
ATGATCGAGGACATGAATGGCTAATGAGAAAGTAAGGCATTGCAGTATGCAGTAGTTGAGGCTAAATTCTTGGGAATACTAACAACAGTGCATCTGTACTATATCGTTCTTACCTCATGACCACCGATCGCCCCATTGCTCACACTCCTAACGCTGATGGCAACTGGCACGATCTCCAGGAGCATTTAGAAGATGTTGCCACCAGAGCCGAAGCTTATGCAGAGAAGTTCAAGGCAGGAAAATTAGCATTCTATGCTGGCCTGTGGCACGACCTAGGCAAATACAATCCCAAATTTCAAGACTACCTAAAGCAGTGTGCCGCAGCAGCAGATAAGCAGCGCGTTGGTAGCGTCCCTCACGCCAAGCATGGAGCACGATTCGCGTGGGAAGCTGCAATGCCGATCGCTCCCATCATCTACGGGCATCATGCAGGACTTCCTGAAAAGGAAGATATGAAAAGCAAGCTGCATGATCCGGAGTGGCAAGATTCCTATCACGAGGTCATGCAAGAAGCGCAGCAATACCTGAGTCACTTGCGCCCCACGATCGACCTGAATCGGCTGATTGGTACTTTAGTCAAGGATGCTCACGGCTATGAACTTTTAACCCGCCTGCTATTTTCTTGCCTCATTGATGCTGACTATCTCGATACTGAAGAACATTTTGATGCCGAAGTAGCAAAACAGCGGGGTTCACAAATTAAAGCTGCTGATTTGTGGTCAATACTTGAGCAGGAACAAGAAAATTTACTGCGGGATGCAAAGCCTTCAATTGTTAATCAAGTTCGGGCTGAAGTGTATCGCTCTTGTGTGGAAGCTGCAAAGCTGCCGCCTGGTGTGTTTCGCCTTGCTGTGCCGACGGGGGGAGGCAAAACGCGCAGCGGTCTAGCGTTTGCCCTTGCTCACGCTGCCAAACACGAACTCGATCGCGTCATTGTCGCCGTTCCCTACACCAGCATCATCGAGCAGACCGTAAGCGTCTATCGAGATATCTTCGGAGCGGAGGCAGTTTTGGAGCATCACAGCGCAGCCAGAGCCGACGTGAGCCAAGAAGATGCTCGCAAGCGATTTGCTCAAGCACGGCTGGCGACCCAGAACTGGGATGCACCGCTGATCGTAACGACAACAGTGCAGCTATTTGAAAGCCTGTTTGCCAACCGCACAAGCCGCTGTCGCAAGCTCCACAACATTGTCAAAAGTGTCATCATCCTCGACGAAGTGCAGACGCTTCCGGTTGGACTGCTAGAGCCGATTTTGAGCGTTCTGCGTGAGCTAGTCGATCGCTATCGAGTCACAGTGGTTCTGTGTACTGCAACTCAGCCTGCCTTAGAGGGAGAAAGCCGCTATCTGCAAGGATTCGAGGCCGGGACAGTACAGGACATCATCCCGACCGAACAGGCAAAGCAGCACTTCTCAACCTTGAGTCGCGTGACCTACGAAGCTCCGACGCAATCTTGGACATGGGAGCAGCTTGTGCAGGACATCCAAGACCACGACTACAACCAAGCGCTGGTTGTCCTCAACACTCGCAAGGATGCGCTCAACGTGCTGGATGCCGTGCAGTCTTCCCTCGAAGAAACTAGCGGAGTGTTCCACCTTTCAACACTGCTATGTGGTCTACACCGTCGCCAGGTGCTAGAAGCGGTCAAGCTGCGGCTTAAGCAGAATCAGCCGTGTTTTCTCATCTCTACTCAGGTTGTTGAAGCAGGCGTTGATTTAGATTTTCCCACTGTCTATCGGGCGATCGCACCACTCGATCGGATTGTGCAGGCTGCGGGTCGCTGTAACCGCGAGGGCAAGATGCCCAACAAGGGGCGAGTTGTCATCTTTGAACCCGAAGCAGGCAAAATCCCACCGGGAGAGTACCGCACGGCAGTAGACGAAACGGCGAAGCGGCTTCGACGCGAAAACTTAGACCTGACCGACCCCAGCATTTTTGAAGGGTATTTTCAGGCCATCTATCAGGGCATCCCCTCAGACAAGCACAAGATTCAACCCGATCGAGCAGCCTTGAACTATCCCAAAGTTGCCGAAAAGTTCAAGCTGATCCCAAACGATACGACCTCAGTTGTGATTCAGTATGACGATCGCGTTCGCAGCCTCTTACGTCGAATCGAGCAGCGCGGCTTGTTTTCGAGCGATCACCGAGAATTGCAGCCTTATCTGGTGAGCCTCCGCAACTATGAGTTTCAACAAACCGCCAGCTATCGAGAAGAAGTTGCGCCGGGGCTATGGGTTTGGCGAGGCAGCTACGACTCGGTGTATGGCATCGGCATTGGCGATCGAGCGATCGACTATGACCCAACAGATTTAATTCATTGAGAACTTTTCATGACAACTGATCCACCGCTAACCGTTAAAGTCTGGGGAGACTTCGCCTGCTTCACTCGCCCTGAGTTTGGAGCAGAGCGCGTCAGCTACGAGGTGATGACTCCCAGCGCTGCGAGAGGAGTGCTAGAGGCAATTTTTTGGAAGCCTGAATTTACGTGGCGCGTCCGTGAAATTCATGTGCTGAAGCCGATTTCGCGCTTTTCCATTCTGCGAAACGAGATCAATAGCTGGCAGAGCGATCGATCAGCGAGAGACTGGGCAAAAACTGGAGAGGGCGGCTATTTCGCAGATGACGATCGCGCTCAACGTCATACCCTCTGCTTGCGAGATGTGGCTTATGTCCTCAAGGCAGATATTGAACTCAAGCCTCACGCCAACGCTCACCCAGCCAAATATCGCGACCAGTTTCGCCGCCGAGTGGCGCGAGGGCAGTGCCATCACCAGCCCTACTTGGGAACGCGAGAGTTTAGCGCATTTTTTGCAGAACCAGAAGCAGACGATCGCCCGATCGATCGCAGCGATGAGCTGGGGCTGATGCTGCTGGATATGGAATTTTCGATCGCTTCGGATGCTGCGATCGAATACCTGACGCACGACAGCAGTGGCGCGAAAGTAGTGCGCGGCAAAGCCCAGCCAAAATTCTTCAGAGCCAGATTAGAGCAGGGCGTTATGAGGGTTCCACACTCATGATTTTGACGAAGCTGAAAGAGTATGCCGACAAGCAAATGCAGGAAGATTTGCCGCCTACAATGTACGGCCAAACAAAAATCGGCTGGATGATTGACTTGGCTGCGGATGGCAGTTTTGAGGGCTGCATCTCGTGGAAAGGCGACACGAAGGAAACCAAGCGCGGGAAGCCAACGATCGCGCCCCATGTGGGTAGAACGGTCGGAGTTAAACCGAAATTGCTGGCTGACACAGGCGAATATGTTTTGGGGATTGGGCGACCCGATTCTAAGCCGGAACGGGTGGCAGAGTGTCATCAGCAATTTAAGGCGTTGGTGGAGCAGTGTGCAGCCGCAACTCAAGAACCAACTGTGCAGGCGATCGCCCAGTTCTTGCGGTCCTGGAATCCGCAGCAAGATCGATCGCAGCTTCGGCCAGATTTCGATCCGAGTGAGGTCGTGACCTTTCGCGTCAACGGGGTGATTCCAGCCGATGCGAAAGCTGAACTGCTCAGCATTCAGGATTTCTGGGCGAACTACACAGCCGGAGGCGAAGCAGAGGCCACCAAGGAAAAAAGCCCGATCATGACCTGCTTGGTCACGGGTGAATTGCTGCCTGTCGAGAAGCGCCTACCCTTCCTGGTCAAAGGACTTTGGGGCGGTCAACCTTCTGGGACGGCTCTAGTGTCTGCCAATGCTCCGCCTTTTACATCTTACGGCCTGCAAAACTCGCTCACGTCTCCGATTTCTCGCGATGCCGCCGAGCGATTCACGAAAGCCCTGAATCATCTCATTGCTGGGGCTAATTCGCGAATCAACGTCGGTGCAACGACCTATGTATTTTGGACTCGTGAGCAAACAGAATTCAACCCCTTTTCTTTTCTAGCTAACCCTGATCCCCAAGCGATTAAAAACTTGCTGGAGTCTCCTTTTACGGCACAGCAAGCTCATGGTGTGCAGGCCAACGACTTCTATGCATTAGCACTCTCTGCCAGCGCTGCAAGAGCCGTTGTACGTGACTGGATCGAAACCACTGTTCCCAGTGTAGAGAGCAATCTCAAGCAGTGGTTTCAGGCCCAAAAAATCGTTGATGCCTACGGTGAACTCGCAAAGCCTCTCAGCGTTTACGTCCTCGCTGCCAGCGTCTACCGAGATGCCACCAAGGAAATGCTGCCTGCTGTACCCACCGTCCTAATGAGCGTGGCGCTATCGGGCGGACGGCTACCCGATGATCTGTTGGCTCGACTGGTGCGAAGAAATCGAGTTGAGCGTGATGTCACCTACCCTCGTGCTGCCCTGATCAAGCTTGTTCTGACGACTCAAAACCAAAATGAAATGACTGAAATGCAAACCCTGAACCCTACTCCAAAACTTGAGGAATGCGATCGCGCTGCCTATCACTGCGGGCGATTGCTGGCTCAGTTGGAATCGATTCAAAAAGCGGCGATCGGCAAAGTCAATGCTTCCCTCACCGATCGCTACTATGGCGCAGCTTCGAGTGCGCCTGCGAATGCGTTGCTCCCTTAATGCGAGGCGCGAGGGCGCACTTGTCAAAGCTCAGAAAAACGGCTCCCGGAACCTGCAACGCCCTGGAGGAAAAGCTAGAGGAAATCACGGCTCATCTGCAAGATTTTCCCAAAACGCTAACGATGCGGAACCAGGGATTATTCGCGCTGGGTTACTACCACCAACGCGCTGAAAATCGGGCTGCTGCCAAAGCAAATCGCGCTAATCAATCAACCCAAGGATAAACACCATGATGCTGCACACCAATCCCAACTGCCGCCACGATTTTGCACTGCTGTTTGATGTCACCGATGGCAACCCCAACGGCGATCCCGACGGCGGAAATATGCCGCGCACTGACCCCGAAACCTTGCAGGGACTCGTGACCGATGTTGCCCTCAAGCGCAAGGTTCGCAACTACATTGCCACCTATGCCGAGTACGAAGCAGAGGAAGACCAAAAAGCCCGCTTGAAGATTTTTGTTGAGCATCACGGCGTTCTCAACAACCAAATTCGCCGCGCCTACACTGAGCAGGGCATCAAAACCGGAAAACCTGCCAAGGAAGTGGTTAAAGATGAAGCGGTTCTGGCAGCTTTGAGAGAAGTTGCTCCTTCCCTCAATGGCGCGTTTGAATTTGTCGATCGCAGTGACGAATCAGATGAAGTCGTTGCGACCTTGGAGTACAGCGGCGAGCTTTCGGAGAGTGAAATTAAGGATGAGCTAGACCAGATTGAGGAAAGCTTTGGTCAAAATAAAGTGCTGAGGAAGTTCATCACCGACGTGACCAAAAAGGCAGGCAAGCCGGACAAAAGCCGCGCCAATGCAGAAAAAGCGCAGAACTGGATGTGTGAAAACTTCTACGATGTGCGGATGTTCGGAGCCGTGATGAGTACCGGACTGAATGCGGGACAGGTGCGAGGCGCGATGCAACTGACCTTTGCTCGATCGATCGATCCGGTTCTACCTCAAGATTTTGCGATCACCCGTGTCGCCGTCACCGATGAAAAAGACCGAGAGAAGCTGCAAACAATCGGGCGCAAAACGTTTATTCCCTATGGCCTCTACGTCGCTCACGGCTTCTACTCTCCCTACCTTGGTACGACAGCAGGCGTTACTGAATCTGACCTGGAACTGTTCTGGAATGCTCTGGTTAATATGTGGGACATCGATCGATCTGCCAGTCGGGGCATGATGGCTCCACGTGGCCTGTATGTGTTCAGCCACGAAAATAAGCTGGGCAATGCTCCGGCTCACAAGCTGTTTGAGCGCATTCAAGTTCAGCCAAAAGATTCAGCGGTCAGCCCTCGATCCTTCCGCGACTATGACGTAGTTGTAAACACTGAGGACATCCCCAAGGGCGTACTACTGCATCGACTGCTAGAGGGCTAGAGGCACAATGCAAGGCGACGACTACGTGCTAATTAGCGCCCTCCAGCATTACGCCTACTGCCCTCGCCAGTGCGCCCTCATTCATGTTGAGCAGACGTTTGAGGAGAACTTGTTTACCCTGCGCGGGCAGCGCATTCACGAGCGGGTCAACGTGCCGGAGTACGAACTGATCGAAGGGGTGAGGGTAGAGCGAGCCTTGCCCCTGTGGTGTCATCGGTTGGGGCTGACAGGCATTGCGGATGCAGTGGAATTTGCCTCTGACGGCACACCCTACCCTGTCGAATACAAGTCGGGAGCGCGAAAGCCTCGCGAAGCAGATGACCTGCAACTGTGCGCTCAAGCCGTCTGTTTAGAAGAGATGTTCGATCGCCCCGTTCCAACTGGCGCGATCTTTCACCACGCCTCCAAACGACGGCGCGAAGTTCAGTTCGATGCAGGCTTGCGATCGCAGGTGGAGGAAACAACTCACAAACTCCGCCTGCTGTTGGCCGCTGGCACAGTTCCGCCTCCGGTTGCCGATGCTCGCTGCCCAACCTGCTCGCTGATTGAAACCTGTATGCCCTATGCGCTCAAAGATTTTAGCCAGTCTGCCAAGACAAACGCACCGTTTCAGGTGAAGGGGGACACATGAAACAGCTTCTCAACACGCTTTACGTGCAAACTCAAGGCACTTACGTCCGGCTCGATCATGACACTTTGAAGCTGGAAGTTGAGCGCGAGATGAAGTTCCAAATTCCTTTGCATCATCTCGGTAGCATTGTCATCTTTGGTAATGTTCTCGTCAGCCCGTTTCTGATTCATCGTTGTGCCGAAGATGGCCGTAGCCTCGTTTGGCTCTCAGAGCATGGGCAGTTCAAAGGACGGCTAGCCGGATCGACAACGGGAAACGTTTTGCTGAGGCGATCGCAGCATGAAGCGCTCAGCAGCGCAGATTCAACCCTGCTAATTGCCCGTCACATCGTCGCAGGCAAGCTGCAAAACGCCCGTAGCGTCTTGATGCGGGCAGCACGGGAAGCCAATGACGCAGGCGATCGCACCTCTCTTTCGGCTGCTGCCCAGATTCAGGCGCAGTCGATTCAAAGCACAGAACGAGCAGAAGACCTCGACAAGCTTAGAGGCATCGAGGGCTATGCGGCGAAAGCTTACTTTGGCGCATTCACCAGCATGGTGCGGACGAATCGGCCTGCTTTTACGTTCACCGAGCGATCGCGCCGTCCACCCCGCGACCCAATCAATGCCCTGCTCTCATTTGTCTATACGCTCCTGGCTGGCGAGTGTGTTGCTGCTTGTGAAGGGGTTGGACTCGATCCCCAAATGGGCTTTCTTCACGCACTGCGCCCCGGCAGACCCGCGCTTGCTCTGGACTTGATGGAAGAACTGCGGACTCCCTTGGCCGATCGATTGGTGCTGACCTTAGTGAATCGAGGGCAAATCAAGCCCGACGATTTTATCGATCGACCCGGCGGCGCAATTCACCTCACCGACGATGCGCGGAAGCTGCTGCTGACGGCCTACCAAAAGCGCAAGCAAGAGGAAGTTCCTCACACGATCGCTGGCGCAAAAGTGCCGCTGGGATTGGTGGCGCACATCCAGGCGCGTCTGCTGGCACGGCATTTACGAGGAGACACCCCAACCTATCAGCCTTTTATTCAGCGGTAACACAGGAGCGATCGGTGAATATTCTCGTTACCTACGATGTGAATACAGAAAGTCCGACAGGTCAGCGGCGGCTGCGTCATGTTGCCACTGCTTGTAAGAATTACGGCCAGCGAGTGCAGTTTTCAGTGTTTGAATGTCGGGTGAATGAAGCACAATATGAAGCGCTTCGCTCCCAGCTTGTGAGTATCATTGACCCAAAGTTGATAGCCTGCGGTTTATAAGTTGTCTGCTTCTAGAGAGCAATGCTTAGAATGCTTTGGTAAAGATAAATACGTTGATTTTGATGAGCCACTCATCCTTTAGCTGCTGCGCGAACCTATAGCGCTGGTCAAAACCCTGGAAGGTTCGCGATCCTTGTCCTATATGAATTACAGCGGTTTTAGTAGTTTAATAGTCAGGTTTTTAGCTCATGAAAAATCCAGGTTCGCGCAACAGCACTAAATTCTCCATGCCCAAAGCGGGTTTGATAGGATGGCGGTAGCTCCCGGCCTTCGTGCTGGGAGAGGATTGGAACAAAATCGCCTCGGCATTCAGCTTCGACGCTTCCCCGTAGCTCCCGGCCTTCGTTCTGGGAGGCGAGCTAGTTAGGACACGATGGCTTTTCCTAAATCACCACAGATTACATGAAAATATAATTAATTATATTTTCGTGTAATCTTAAAATTGACGGCGCAATGAGGGAAGGCCAGCCATGAGCGATCGAATCATTTCCGAAAGCGAACTCAAGCAAGCAGTACGCGAGGTACTAGCCGAAATGCTCGGCCTGGATGCTCCCGCTCCCGCTTCAGTGAGTCCGTTGCGCCAATGGTACGACACCGATCCCGCCTACACCCCACTGGGACTCAACGACCCTGAGCAGCTACGCGAAGCCGTCCGATCGGGTCTATTGCGCGTCGGCCATGAAGTGCGCGATCGCCGCAAGCCCAAAGCCAAACTGCCGCGCTATCAGTTCCATATCGAAAAATGTCAGCAGCGGCTCTCAGAACGCCCAGAACGCCGACGCGCAGGCTAAGGCGACAGCGGGCGATCGAGATTTTGCAGCACACCATCATAAACGCGCTGATGCAGTTCCTGGCTGATCCAGCGGTTGTAGGTTTGCCAGTGAACCGTCGGACTGTGACCCATGAACGCCGCCGCCACCGCAACAGGCAGCTTAAACACTACAGAAATCCGAATTGCATAAGCGTGGCGCAAATTGTAAGGAGCAAACGGCACACCCGCCCGCTTAAAGGCTCTTGCCACGCGCTCCCCATAATCTTGATTAATCCGAGCCGTCAGATTCGGCAGTTCCTTGTTCCAAAGCTGCCAGCGATCGACCCACTCCGGGTAGAACGGATACACCTCCCGCGCCCCAGTCTTCCCATCCGTCACCCGCGCAACCAGAATTTCACTGCCCACCTCAGTCCGACGCCACTCCAGTTCAGTCCAGAAAACTTCGTGATCTCACAGGCCATAAGCAGCCATCAGCCCATACAGACAGCGCCAAGTGGGAGACTCAAATCGATCGATCGCCGCGATAATCGCTTCGTCAGTAGAATCGATCCCACCGCTTTTTTTGGGCGAATAGTACCGATGTATGGACGCAAATCGACCTCAACCCCAGCAAACTTGGCGAAA
>JAAUTJ010000144.1 GCA_012031475.1 Leptolyngbyaceae cyanobacterium SM1_3_5
AATCGATCGGGAACTGCTGCTGCCACTGATAAACGCTGGCGACAGGCTTCACGCAAGACCCACAGGCCAATTTCAACGATCGAACCGCTGGACTCAGCAATGTCAATAAACTCGGTGGGTGCGAGCAGTCCCAAAGTCGGATGCTGCCAGCGCAACAGCGCCTCAAAGCCGTTAATTTGTCCAGTTGCCAGCGACACGAGGGGTTGATAGTGCAGCCGCAGTTCGCCATGTGCAGCCGCCGATCGCAGTTCGGTTTCTAGCCGCAGTCGCGCTAATTCTTCGGGCGAGACCAGATTGAAAATCGTGTTTGGCTCCTGCTCGATCGTGGTTGTCAGCCGCATCAGTCGCTCAACGTTGCTCGCCGCGATCGACACCATGCGGTGACCTTGCTCGGTCAAAAAGTCCCAGCCTGCCGCTGTCCAGCAGGTCAAGCGCTCCTTGAATCGCCGTCAGCGGCGTCCGCATGTTCAATGACTGATATCCAGTGCCGTTTCTTTTGCAGCGGAATTAAAATCCAAGTGGTTCTGAGTATAGGGTTTGCTTGGGGTCATGAAAATGGTCATAAATAGATGCAGTACCTCAAAGGAGAACAACCTGGATACCGAATTTCATCCAGCAGGAAACCAATGCAATCTAGCCAAAGAATTAACGGAAAGCACAACATGTATCGATTCGTGAAGATACCTGTCGGCTAGCACAAAGAATATCCAGAATTCTCTCATGCCCCTCTGACTTAGGTATCAGTGTAAGCATGAGTCTTTGTGAGAATTGCTTCGATCGAGTCTGATAGATTTGCGGAGGAAATTGCCGCCAGGTGCGATTGCATCGGGCTAAGCTCGATGGTTAAGCAACTACAAGCCGCAATCCAACCCAAGCCGATCATAAGTTTTTCCTGACTTGATTTCCTGATTTTATTTCTCGAATTCTTTATTTTTCTCAAAGCAACTTTCCCCACTTCGATCGATGCTCTTGCCGCTAAAGCTGCGGCAGCAGTTCTGGCAGGAGATTGGCCGGAATTTTGGCAAAGGCTTGATTTGTAGCAAAGATGCCGCCCTGCTCGTAGATTGCTCGCATCGTTTGCAGAACGCTATCGAGTGCCGTTTGGCGCAAAGGAGACGTTTGCCAGCCTTGTAGGGCTTGCAGGTGATGGTGTAGCGATCGCTCAAGCTGAGCCGATCGATCGTCGGCGGTTTCCTGCGGATCGATCGCCAGTTGGTGATACGCCAGTCCCAAATTATTTTGCGTGGCGAAAATGTCGAAGCTGAGGGCGGAATCGAGTTGGGAAGCGGTGTCGATCGCCGCCTCATACGCAGCAACGGCTCGCTGAAGATAGCTGCGCTGCATTTCGGGATCGTCGGTGCAGTTTGCCAGATGCCAGCAGGCCGTGCCCAAGTTGCTTTGGGTGGCGGCAAAGGCAGCAGGCGCGGCTGTTGCAGTCCGATAGCGCAAGGCTTGAGCGTAGCTAGACAGAGCAAGCCTGAGCCAGTCTTGCGGACGTTCGTACTGCGCGATGTTCCAGTAGGCCGTGCCCAAATTGTTCTGAATCATTGCGTAGTTGAGCGAATCTTGTTCAGGGCGGTAGAAATGCAGCGCTTCCGAGTAGGCGGCGATCGCCCCTCGCAAATTTTCTAACGGCTGCTGATGCTGCGCCAAATTCCAGTGCGCTGTCCCCAAATTATTCTGCGTGGAGGCATAGCGCTGGGGATCGCTCTGGGACGATCGATTCTGCAAGGCTTGCTGATAGGCGGCGATCGCGTTTTGCAGCGCTTCAGCCGGATTTTCGTAGCGGGCAAGATCGGCGTAGGCTGCGCCCAAATTGTTTTGCAGCATTGCCAAGGTTTGCGGCTGATCGGTTTTGTAGAGCGCCAGTTCATACAGTTCGATCGCCTGCTGCAAATGGAAAACCGGATCGGAACTGCGTGACCGTCCCCAGTGCAAATTTCCCAAATCGTTTAGCACATCCGCCCACTGCGGTGCGGTTTCGGGGAGCCAAACGAGTACCTGTTCGTAAGTTTCGATCGATCGCTGCCAAGTTTTGTCTGAAGCGTCACCCTGATCGATGCGATCGCGATACAGATTTGCCAGCGATCGATACGCTTCGGACAGCGTTTCGGCTGGAGCCTGCTGCTGGTGCAGTTGTTCGATTCGATCGATCAGCGGTTGGGCGATCGGGTCTACGATTTGACGCTGCTTTGTAGGCAGAATGGCGATCTTGCTGCTGCGGTCTTCGGTTGGCATCAAGGCAGCGGCAGGTTCGATCAGCTTGCGATCGGGCAGGGGAGCCGTCACAAAGATCGCTTCCGGATCGAAGTCGGATTCGGGCGTGTCTAGGTTTGGTTCAGAGCGTTCTGCGATCGGGCGGATCGGTTCGACCACAGGCTGTAAGGGCGTGGGATCGCCCACAAATTCAAACACTCCGGTGTGAAGCTGCCAAAAGTCTGGAGCCGACTGGCGAATCGATCGAAACCAAGGCTGCGGCATCCACAACAGCAAATTGCACTCCAAGCTGCCGAAAGCGCGATCGAACGTTTGCAGATTCGTCAAAAACTGCCGCTGCACGGCGGCGGGCTGGCGCGTAAGCTGTTCAACGCCGACGATCTGAAAGATTGGCCGCTCTCTGGCCTGCTCGATCCAGTCGCTCATCTGAGCGATCGGATTGGGCTGAGTCGCATTCAGGCGCAGCGTCACCAAGCGCATCGGCGGATCGCCTGCGGCCAGATCGGTTTGCAGTTGAGCGGCCAATCGATCGCGCAGCACCAAATCATCACACACGGCCACAAACACCTGACGGCGCAGTTGCAAACCCAACGCCAGCTTGAGCCGCTGATAAGTTTGCTGGTTGAGTCCCAGCACTCGACGAAACGGAATTTCTGCCACAGGAAGCGCAATCATCAAGGCGACACAAATTACAGATATTGATCCTTTCGGAATGGGGCGATCGAGGTCAGGACGATTTAGAATTCGCAAGGATTACCGATCGCCGTTTCCCCTCTCCTGATATGAAAAGACGCAACCTGTTAATGGCTTCATCCGGCTTAGCAACCACAATGCTGTTTGCCAAAACCGCGCATCCCGTCGCCGCCCAAACTGCGATCGGAGAAATGGTGACGATCGCGGGAGACTTGCAGGGGTATTACGTCCGACCCCGGACGCGCAACATCGTTCCCGCCATGATTGTCTTCATGGAAATCTTCGGCGTCAACGACTACATCAAAAGCGTGTGCGATCGCCTTGCCCAAGTTGGATTTGCCGCGCTTGCTCCTGACTTTTACAACGGTCAAACCTTTGGATATAACGATAGTGACAGGCAAAATGCGATCGCCAGGGTGCGATCGATCGACGACGCCATGATTACCGAAACCGTCGGCCAGTCGATCGATTACCTGTCGCAGCGCGGCGATGTGCTGTCTGACGCAATCGGCGCGATCGGATTTTGCTGGGGCGGACGCACCACTTTTCTGACAAACTCAGTTCACGCCGACAAGCTCAAAGCCGCTGTCGCCTACTACGGCGGCGGCATTGCGCCCACCGAAGATCGATTCGGTCGTCCCTCGCTGCTTCCGAGTGTACCTGAGATGCAAGCGCCAATTTTGCTGATGTACGGGGCGGAAGATGCCTCGATCGCACCAGAGGAACACGCCCGGATTGCCGAAGCGCTCTCAACCGCCAACAAGCGCTACGCGATCAACGTTTTCCCGGATGCCGGACACGCCTTTTTCAGCGACGGGCGTGACAGCTACAACGCCGCTGCTGCGGAAGAAGCGTGGCAGATTACGATGAATTTCCTGCAATATCATTTGGGGTGAGAGGTGTCGGGTGTCGGCTGGTGGAGACGCGAGATCTCGCGTCTCTACGGAGGGCGGGAATCGTGGCTCTAACGGTTCTGCCCAACACCCGATCCCTGACACCCGACGCCCTACTCTCTCATTCCCGGTTTGGCTTCACGCTGAATTTGCGAGAGGATTTCGTTGAGGATTTCCTGGGCACCTTGCGATCGCAGCTTTTTCGCCAGTTCGGTGCCGATCGCTTCGGCTTCAGCCACCGATCCGGCGATCGTGTCTTTGACGAGTCGCTGTCCGTCCAGACTGGCGACGATGCCTATGAGCGTCAGTTGGTCGCCGTCGATCGACGTGTTGACGCCGATCGGGACCTGGCAGCCGCCTTCGAGTTCGCGCAGGAAAGCACGTTCGGCATAACAGCGCTGGGCGGTGGGCTTATGTTCCAGGGCTTTGATGACTGCGAGAATTTCCGGATCGTCCGATCGACATTCGATGCCGAGTGCGCCTTGTCCGACGGCGTGGAGGGAAATTTCTGGCGGCAAAATTTGGTGGATGCGATCGCCCATGCCCAAGCGCTCCAGTCCAGCAACGGCAAGGATGATCGCGTCATAGTCGCCCGCATCAAGCTTGGCGAGGCGCGTGTTGAGGTTGCCGCGAATGTCTTTGAACTTCAGGTGGGGGTAGTGGTGGCGCAGCTGTGCCAGTCGGCGGAGGGAAGAGGTGCCGATGATTGCGCCTTCGGGGAGCGTTTCAAGCTGTTTGTCGCGATTGCGATCGTGAACGACGATCGCATCTGCCGGATCTTCGCGCTCGGTGACGCAGCCTAACATTAAGCCCTGCGGTAAACGAGTCGGCAAATCTTTGAGCGAATGCACGGCAAAATCAATGCTGCCGTCGATCATTCCTGACTCTAACTCTTGCGTAAATAAGCCTTTGTCGCCAATTTTGGAAAGCGCCACGTCCAGAATTTTGTCGCCCTGGGTGTTCATGGTTTGAACTTCAAAGGTGCGATCGGGAAAGGCTTTTTGTAGCTGTTCTTGCACCCAGTAGGTTTGCACGAGGGCAAGCTGGCTTTTGCGGGAACCGATGCGGATTGTGCGGGGAAGACTGGCGACCATCAGCGACGAGCTAATCCATTGCAAAATGTGAAGTGTGCGGTATGTAACCACTTCATCAGCTTACCGCACGGCGATCGCTTTCGAGTGGCGATCGAACGGCTATCAAATGTTGCAATTTACGAAGCAATTTGCGATCGAAAAAGCTTGCCTTTTCGCCAAACATTAGGCAAAATCTTGGCTGCGCCAGTTGCTATACAAAATTGAATTTACGGCTGAAATCAAGTCGCTGTGGATCAAATTGGGACTGAACTGATGGAGATAGCGATGGCTACGGATGCCGCAGGTGAGGGCGATCGTCGGCACATTGGCCGCTTGTCCGGCCAAGACGTCCGCTTCGGTGTCGCCGATCATCCAGGCCGATTCGCTGGGATGGATGGCGATCGCTGCGCTCAAAAGTTTGGGTTTTGTGGTCGGCACAGTTTTGATAGGCGGCGTGGTCGTCGGCTGCGCCCCAAACGCGATCGAACAGGTGCAGCAAATCTTGCTCGTGCAAAAACTGCATCGCCTGCTGACGTTCTCTAAGCGTGACCAGCACCAGCTTCGCACCCTGACTGTGCAGCAGTTCCAGCGCCCAGCGGACTCCGGGCTGGAGGCGATCGAGATGCAGCAAAGCGGGCTGATTGACGATTTCGCAGACGCGCTGCATGAACCAGGCAATTTGCTCGCCCTGCAAGCCCGATCGCTCGGCAATCTCGACATCGGGGACGCGATTTTGCTTCATTTGCCAGAACTGCGCTTTGCTCAAAGGGGCGATACCGTTCCGGGAGCGCTCCGCGATCGCCACGCCAAATTGCTCCTGCACATCCGCCAGTCCAAGCTGATAGGTGGTGTAGTAGCGATCGGAAACGTCCACGATCGGACCGTCAAAATCGCAAAAAACCGTCAGCGTGGCGGTGGCTGGGGTGCTTTGAAAAAGGCGGCGATCGGACAGCGCGGTTCTGCTCATGAAGCGGGGGCAAGAAACAACTCTTTACATTAAGGCATAAGCTGCGGCAAATGTCATCGTTCAAACACATTTGAAGAATTTATCTATGGTGTTTGGTCTGACTATCGACCGCAGCCCCTAAATCATCAACTTTGGCCGAGATTTTGGCCGGAACTTTGGCCGAAATTCTCACTTTCCCGCTCCAGAATAATCGTGACGGGACCAGAGTTTTCGATCGAAACCTGCATCATTGCCCCAAATTTTCCGGTTTCGACGCGCAGACGGCTCGATCGCAGCTTTGCCACAAACGCTTCATACAGCGCCTCGGCTTTGGCGGGGGCAGCGGCGCGATCGAACGATGGCCGACGCCCTTTTCGCGCATCGCCGTACAGCGTGAACTGACTGATGACGAGCAGTTCGCCTTGAATTTCGACCACCGATCGATCGAGCTTGCCGTTTTCGTCGGGAAATAACCGCAAGTCCAAGCACTTTCGCGCCATCCAGTCGAGTTCGGCTTCCGTATCGGTTTCGGCAATCCCGACCAATAAATTGAGTCCTTGGGCAATTGCGCCGACGATCGTGCCCTCGATCGTCACTTGCGAACTCGTGACGCGCTGAATCACCACTTTCATAGGGAATCGCGCACCCAGTCGAGTAGCTCTTGATTGACGCGATCGCTGCATTCGTCATAGACGCAGTGACCCGCATCGGGAATCTCCACCATTTTCAGGTCGGCGTGGAGGCTGACAAGCTGCCGTCCCCAGGTCAGGGGAATGACGCGATCGCCTTCGCCCCACATCAGCAGAATCGGCACTTGCACCTGTGGCAAAAGCGATCGCGTTTCCAGGCTGAAGTCCGATCGCGTCCGCGCCTGTGACAGACGGGCAAACACTCGCGCCGCCCCCCGATCGAGCGTGGGAAGCGTGAAGCTTTCGATCAGTTCTTCCGTCACGCGATCGGCATTGGCGTAGGCGAGTTTGAGGATCGATCGCAGAATGGCCGGACGGCGCAGCATTTGAAAGACCGGACGAATCAAAAACGGCTGCGCCAGCCAGCTTTCGAGTCGTCCGGCGATCGCCTGCATTTTGCCAGAGAGCAGTTCTTGTCGAGCGGCGGGCAGCGTCATCAGCGCCAAACCCTGCACCATTTCGGGATGCTGTGAGGCCGCTGTCAGGGCGACAAGTGCGCCGAGCGAATGGCCGACCAGCACGATCGGACGGCGAATGAACGTCTGCCAAAATTCGTACACCTGCTCGACCCACAGCGCGACGTTGTAAGTTGCCGCAGCCTTCTCGGAAGCGCCAAAGCCGAGCAGATCGATCGCATAAACGCTGTGATGCTCGCTCAAGGGCAGCAGGTTCGATCGCCACTGCGTCAAAGCTGCTCCAAAGCCATGCAGCATCAGCATCGGCACATTTTCAGCATTCGGGCTGCGAAAAAAACTGTAGCGAATTTGCCAGCCGCGCCAAGCCCAATCGCGCTGATGGCCGATCGACAACGAAGGAGAAGCCACAATGTCACAGTTCAGAACAATCTCTCTTCAGCATAGCGATCGCGCTTCCGAAACTGAACGGGATTTTTTGCGATCGCCCATCCAAGCAGTTCAGCAAATTTCTAAACAGATTGGTAGGCTTCAACTGAGGTCTTGCGTTGTTTGCCAGAACCGCCCTGAATTAAAATTCGGGCTAACAGCGAAAGTCCGTTAGAAACGGACTAACAGCCTTGTGTTGTCGGCGTTGCTGAATCAAAGTATGAATCTATCTGAGTTGCAAGTCTCCTCGCCCCCCAAATCCCCCAATTCTGGGGGACTTTGAGAAATCTGGCTCCCCCAGAATTGGGGGCTGGGGGGCGAATTCATACCGCTATTCAGCAACGCCGTGTTGTCTTGCAACCCATTTCAGTCTTGCAACCCATTTCAATGGGTTTGCGCTTTGAGCCAGGAAATTGATTTCCTGGCTTGATTTTCAGCAGCGATCGATTAGGGCAAATCGAAATCGTTGGCCTCAAGCGGAATTCGCTTGGTTAACATTCGCATGAATTCACCCGGATTGGGAGTGGAAATCAACTGTGTCCACTCGCTGTAGTGGGCGATGTTCGATCGATGCAGCAGCCGCACAAACCGATTGACGACCGGACGCGATCCCACTGCTAAGACGCGCAACACTTCCGGGTCATACACGGGCGGCAGCGCGATCGGGCGCGGCGGTTCCGGGTCGATCGGCACGAGATGATCGGGAATCTCAAACGGTTCGATCGCCTCGTAATCTTCGTATTCGTAGGTCATTCGATTGTCTCTTGTGAAGTGAGCATGAGGAATGCAGGGGCAGACCGCACCCGCCCGCTGCACCACACTCCTATGCACAACGAAGCCATCTCACTGCGACAGCAAGACGGCTAGCAGATACAATCGAAGCTAGCCTTCAGGCTGGGTAGTTCAGTTTTGAGGGTTAGTTCCTTGGGTGTGTTGGTTGCACTCCCTTGGAACGCTTCGGGCATCAGAAAAGTGATAATTGAGCGTAATACGGCGAGAGAAATTTTGCAAGGGGGGGCGATCGCAGTAGTCGCAGCCAGCCAAATTTCTCTTCATGAAAACTTAAAAGAAAAAAGCTTGACTTGGAACTCGTCTAGACGGTAGCTTCTGGGGGAGTATCAGCATAAATACTGAGTTTAGAGTGTTGTACCCAGCAACTTTGCCTGTCCACCAACTGCTGGATTTGAGGCGAATTTGTTCTGGCTGTCGATCGCTGGCCTGCTTAGACCGCTAGGCAAGATTAAGACTTTGCGCCCTCCTCAACCCCAGGTTATCTTTCATGAATCGCCGTTCCGACAGCACTCTTCGTGGTGCCCGCAATCTTCAGTTCAATCGAATCATTCGCGATTCGGTCGGCCAGCGCGATCGTATCGATGTTTACAAATTCACCGCTTCGAGTTCCTCCGATTTCTCAATGTTGCTGAGTGGACTGCGGGGAAACGCCAATGTGAGATTGCTGAATGCTCGATCGAGAACGATCGGCGCTTCCAATCAACGAAGAAATCGACCAGAGCAAATTACGGCAAGGCTAGACAGCGGAACCTATTATCTTCAGGTGCAGTATGTCGATCGACGCGGCACAACACCCTACCGTCTTAGCGCTGACCTCACCCCGATAGTTCCGCCGCCACCACCTGATCCTGCGGGTAATTCGATCGACACTGCGTTCGACATTGGAACCCTCACCGGAACCTACGTCAAAGGTGAATTTGTTGGGTCAGAAGATCCGGTCGATTTCTACAAATTCACCCTCAACGACATTGCCAATCTGGAAATTAGAGCTGAGGAGTTTAGCGGAAG
>JAAUTJ010000145.1 GCA_012031475.1 Leptolyngbyaceae cyanobacterium SM1_3_5
TTTGGAATTGATTAGCGAGGTCAAACGCAAATCGCTACCCGCGATCGCTCAAGTAGCACTCCTTATGATGCTCAATCCTGAGCGATCCGAACGCATCATCCATTGACAGCAAATTTGACAGCAAATTTACGCTGGCTAAATCGCGATCGCAGTTTACTTTTCAGTAGAAAGACGGAGTGAGTCTTGTCCGAGAAGGCAGTTATGATGCGCTGGTAACAGCAGGGGCAGTTGGTAAGTGTGAGGAAGTTCGGTGACTCAGCAGCCTTGAAGCGATTGGCAGGATTGAGCGATGCTCAGTGACACTCCCCTGGTTTCAGTAATTATTCCGGCTTACAACGCCGCCGCTTTTATCGATCGCACCCTACGTTCGGTGCTGGCGCAGACTTACCGTAATTTGGAAGTGCTGGTAGTAGACGATGGCTCGACGGATCGCACCTCAGAAATTGTTACAGCTTTTGCCCGACAGGACGATCGCGTCCGGCTATTGCGGCAGACCAACGCCGGAGTTGCCGCCGCTCGTAATTTGGCGATCGCTCATGCAAAAGGCGAGTTTATCGCTCCGATCGATGCAGATGACATCTGGTATCCCCACAATCTTGAAAAGCAAGTTGAGTGCATGGTGCGGGGAGGTTCTTGGGTGGGGCTGGTTTATTCCTGGTCGGTTGACATTGACGAATTCGATGTACCTCTGGGCGGTTTTCGGGCGGCAAAAATCGAAGGGAATGTGTATGCCACGTTAATCTGTCATAACTTCCTGGGCAATGCCAGTGCCACAATGATGCGGCGTAGCTGCTTAGAGCAGGTGGGCGGATACGATGCAGCGCTGCGATCGCAAAACGCTCAGGGCTGCGAGGATTGGGATCTGTATTTGCGGATTGCGGAAAAGCATGAGTTCCGCGTGGTTCCAGCCTTTTTGATCGGCTATCGCAAACTGTCGGTCAGCATGTCTTGTGACTATTCTCAGATGGCGCGATCGCATCAATTTGTCATGCAGGCCGCTCAGCAGCAGCACCCGGAACTGCCCTCTGGAATTTTTCGCCTGTCGCGCAGCAATTTGTACCTGTACTTTGCTCACCAAAGTCACCGCTTCAAACAGCATCGCACCACGCTGTTCTGGCTCGGACAAGCATTGCGAGCCGATGCCCTCACGCCCTGGATTCGGTTTGGGCTGTATTCGCTGCTGCTGCAAAGTCTAGGCGGACTGCTGGAATCTGTCTTCTTCCCAGTTGCGGCTAGTCGTTCGTTAACGCAAACCAGTCCAGCAGATTCGGCGCTAACGCTGACTGAAATTCAGCAGCAAAAACGATCGATCGCCCTGATGGTGTTCATGGGCAATGTCTTTCACCGAGCCATTTCTCGTCTTACCAACCGTTCGTTGCAGTTCGCCGCCAACTCATCTGATTCCAAGTCTCCAAGGGGCGTTGCATGAGAAATTTTGTCGCCATCAAACGACTGCTGCCCCTGGTCAGGCTTTATCCCTGGGCAATTCCAACGATCGTAGTGCTAGGCGTTTTGTCCTCGCTGTTTGAGGGACTGAGCATCAGCCTGTTCATCCCGGTTCTGCAAACGCTTCTGCAAGATGCACCGCAGGCGGCCAGCGACAGCCCGCTGCTTCAGGGTTTGTTTTATGTCCTAGAGAGCATTCCTGAGCGCGATCGCTTGTGGATGCTGCCCGCCGCGATCTTCGGCTGCATCTTAATCAAAAACGGGCTGGGCTATGCCAACACCGTCCTTTCTGCCTGGTTCAACTCCCGCATCAGCCATCGCTTGCGATCTCAGGTGTTTGATCAGTTGCTCAGCGTCGGCTATAGCTACTTGGAAACTCAAGAGTCCGGCAAGCTGATGAATACCTTAGCCAGCGAAACTTGGCGCACCAGTCAGGCGCTTTCCACTTTCATTAGTCTGATCACCACTGCCTGCACCACAATCGTGTATGCGGCACTGCTGATGCTGATTTCTTGGCCGCTAACCTTGCTGATCGCGATCGTCATGGCGTTAATTTCCCTGACGATTCAGCTTGTGACGCACCGCATCAAACGACTCGGCCAGCAGGCAGTCCAGGCCAACGCGGATTTAGGGGTGCGGATGTATGAGGGATTGATCGGGATGCGAACGATCCGCGCCTTTGGACAGGAAGACTATGAACAGCAAAAGTTCGATCGCACCTCGCGCCGAGTCCAAAAAGCGCTGCTTAAGCTGGATATCGTGTCTGGAACGGTGCATCCGCTGTATGAGATGCTTTCCGCCCTGCTGGTGCTGAGTATTCTGGTTTTGGTTGGGCTGCACGATCGCACTTCGCTGCCGACCTTGCTGACCTTTCTGTTTATGCTGTACCGCTTGCAGCCGCAGATGCAGCAGATCGATGGCTACCGCACTTCCCTTTTGGCGCTCTCTAGCTCGATCGACGATGTGTTTCTGTTTCTCGAACGTTCCGACAAACCGTATTTGCGATCGGGAACCCTGCCGTTTTTTGGCCTACAGCAGCACATCGCCCTACAGTCGGTCGGCTTTCGCTACACCGCGCAGGACAAACCCGCGCTAGACAACGTTTCTCTGCAAATTGCGGCGGGCAAAACAACGGCCTTGGTGGGGCCATCAGGAGCAGGCAAATCGACGCTCATCAACTTAATTTGTCGCTTCCACGACCCGACTGAAGGGGAAATTTGGGTAGACCGCCAGCCGCTGCGATCGCTTGACCTGAAAAGCTGGCGTGAGCGCATGGCGATCGTCAGTCAAGACATTCATATCTTCAATGCGACGATCGCTGAAATATTGCCTATGGTCGTCCGAACGCCAGCCGTGCAGAAATTATTGCGGCAGCAGAACAAGCCCATGCCCACGAATTTATCGACCCGTTGCCTCAAAGCTATGATACGCCTGTTGGCGATCGCGGCGTTCGGCTTTCGGGCGGACAGCGGCAGCGCATTGCCCTCGCCCGCGCCATCATCCGCAATCCCGACATTCTGATTTTGGATGAAGCCACGAATGCGCTGGACAGCATCTCTGAATTCTTGATCCAAGAAGCTCTCGATTTGTTTGGACGCGATCGCACCGTGATTGTGATTGCCCATCGCTTTTCAACCATTGAACACGCTGATCAAATTGTGGTGCTTGATCAGGGAAAAATTGCCGAACAAGGTACGCTCGATCGGCTGCTGCTGCAAGATGGGCTGTTTGCTCAAATGTACCGATTGCAAAATCGCGCCCTCAAACCCTAGCTTCAATCCTTCTAGCTGCAATCTTTATATGTCCTACGCGATCGTTGACCTCGAAGTCACCCAGCCCCTACCGACCCTGACCATTCCCCCAGGCAAAACCGGAATTGCCCTAGTTGTGCGTTGTCACGATCGACCCGTCGGGCTGCTGCTCAAATCACTGCCTGCGGGCGCGATCGCTCCTGGTGAACTCGCAGACTGGATTGCTCGAGAACTGGGAGCCAAGCTGCTGCAAGAACGCATTCGCGAAGAGATTGCGATTTCGACCAAACCCGTCGATTTTCCCAGTTTAACCGTCGCCATCTGCACGAAAGATCGCCCCGATTACGTTCAGCGACTGCTGCGATCGCTGCTGCCGCTCCAGCAAAATCAGGACATATCCCGATTTGAAATTCTGGTCGTAGACAATGCACCGAGCAACGATCGCACTCAGGCAGTCGTGTCAGATTTTTCCAACGTTGGCTACATTCGCGAACCGAAAGCGGGTCTAGACTTTGCCCGCAACCGCGCTTTGCAAGAAGCAACCGGGGAACTGCTGGCGTTTTTGGATGATGATGTCGTGGTCGATCGCCACTGGCTCAGCGGGCTGCAAGAAGCGTGGGCAGAAAATCCAGACGCAGCAGCGTTCACAGGACTTGTGCTGCCCTACGAACTGGAAACAGAAGCGCAGATTTTGTTTGAGCAGCGCGGCGGCTTTCGACGAGGATTTGAGAAGATTCGCTACGGTCAGATTTTGCCGAACAATGTGGAGTATCCCTGCGGTTCCGGCATTTTTGGGGCAGGGTGCAACATGGCGTTTCGGCGCGATCGGCTCAGGGCGATCGGTGGATTTGATGACGCACTCGACACGGGCGCACCACTTCCGGGCGGCGGAGATATCGACATCTTCTACCGAATCATCCGAGCAGGCTATCCGCTGGTGTATGAACCGCGCTATCTCGTCTTCCATCAGCATCGCCGCGAACTCGCTCAGCTTCGGCGTCAATATTGGAGTTGGGGCTTGGGCGTCATGGCCTTCGTGACGAAATCCTACCAGGACGACTCAACGCAGCGATCGAAGTTCCTGCGCTTGATCGCCTGGTGGTACAAGGACAAGCTAGGCCAACTGCTGCGTAGCTTCACCAAGCCGCAGCAGATTCCGCCCGCGATGATTTTGGCCGAACTGTGGGGCGGAATTGTCGGATTGCTTGGTGAGTACGATCGATCCCGCGATCGAGTCCAAGCGATTCGGAGGCAGTATGAGTAACCATCCGCACCGCGCTGTGATTCTTCCGGTTTCAGAGATCGATCGCCCCTTGTGGTCGGTGATGATCCCCACATATAACTGCGCCGACTATCTGCGGCAGACGCTCACAAGTGTGCTGGCACAAGATCCGGGTGCGGACGTGATGCAAATTCAAGTGGTGGACGATCATTCGACGCTGGACGATCCCGAAGCGGTTGTCAAAGAGTTAGGACAAGGGCGAGTCGAGTTTTATCGCCAGCCGCAAAACGTCGGGCATACGCGCAACTTTGCCACCTGCTTGCTGCGATCGCGTGGACATCTGATTCACCTGCTGCACGGCGATGACTGTGTGCTGAATGGTTTCTATGTCACGCTGCAACGCGCTTTTGCCGAGCGACCTGAAATCGGTGCAGCGTTTTGTCGGCAAATCTATATGGACGAACACGGACACTGGCAGGAGTTTTCACCCCTTGAGCAGGCAGAAAGCGGTGTTTTGGCAACCTGGCTGGAAAAGATTGCCGTCTATCAGCGGATTCAAACACCCTCGATCGTGGTGCGCCGCAGTGTCTATGAGCAGTTAGGCGGATTCGATCAGCGACTCGCTTGGGCAGAAGATTGGGAAATGTGGGTTCGCATTGCCGCCCATTACCCCTGCTGGTATGAGCCGCAGCCGCTCGCTGCCTACCGAATGCATTCGGCTTCCAGTACGGGACGACATGCCTGCACCGGAGAAAATATTCGCGATTTGGTGCGGGCGATCGAAATCATCAAATCCTACTTACCCGAAGTCCATGCAGACGCATTGCCTCAATGTTCTAGAGAACACTGGGCATTTTATGCTCGCTGGTTAGCGTATCAAATGCTGTCGCAGGGCAAGCTCGAAGGTGCGATCGCTCAAGTCCAAGCGGGCATTATTTGTGGACAGTCTCTCAAGGTGAAGTTGGCAATGATTCCACTGCAATTGCGGATTGGTTTGTGCTGGATGAGGCAGAAGCTTCAGCCCGTTGCCTCTTCTCAGCCAGCCGTCAAGACGGAGATGCCGTGATGCGTCAAAATACTGCTCACCGAGCGGCGATCGATCCTGTTCCAAACGGTGTCTCCCGTCCCCTGTGGTCGGTGATGATCCCCACGTACAACTGTGCTGGCTATCTGCGGCAGACGCTTGCAAGTGTGCTGGCACAAGATCCGGGTGCCGACGCGATGCAAATTCAAGTGGTGGATGACCATTCGACCTTGGATGATCCCGAAGCCATTGTGCAGGAGTTGGGGCAAGGACGGGTTGAGTTTTATCGCCAGCCGCAGAATATGGGCTACATTCGCAACTTCGAGACTTGTTTGCAGCGATCGCACGGCCATCTCGTCCACCTCCTGCACGGCGATGATTTAGTCCGAATCGGCTTCTATGAAAAACTTCAGCAGGCATTCGCGCAATATCCCGAACTGGGAGCCGCCTACTGTCGCCACATCATTGCGGATGATGATGGACATTGGCAACGCCTTTCGCCTGTGGAGCAGCCGGAAAGCGGCATTCTCAGCGATGCGATCGCGCGAATTGTCAGCCGTCATCCGATTCAAACGCCCTCGATCGCCGTCCGCCGTCGCGTTTATGAGCAGTTGGGCGGGTTCGATCGCCGCATGGCTTCCTGTGGCGAAGATTGGGAAATGTGGGTTCGCATTGCCGTCCACTATCCGATCGGGTTTGAGACCGAACCGCTTGCCATCTATCGCTCTCGTGCCGCTTCGCTCAGCGGTAAGGCAGTACGTAGCGGCCAGAATCTTCGCGATGTCCGGCTGGCAACCCAGATCATTCGACCCTACTTGCCTGCCGCCCAAGCCAAATCCCTTGATCAGCAAGCTAGACATCTTTGGGCATTTTGGGGTTTGTATTGTGCGCGGGATATGCTGGCGCAGGGCGACTACAGGGGGGCACTGGTACAAATCCGCGAGGCGCTACAGTGTGCAACCTCTGCTTCTGTCCTTCAATTTTTGCCGTCAGTTTTGTGGGCGATCGTTCCCCACTGGAGCCAGCAGCTACAGCAAGCTTGGCATCGACTGGGCAGTCGTGAAAATCACCTGTCGCGATCGGAGAGTCTGTAAAAATGGCAGATCAAGCCGATCGCGCTGTGATTCCTCCAGTTTTAGAGATCGATCGCCCCTTGTGGTCGGTGATGATTCCCACGTACAACTGCGCTGACTATCTGCGGCAGACGCTCACCAGCGTTTTAGCTCAAGACCCTGGTGCAGACGTGATGCAAATTCAAGTCGTGGACGATCATTCGACGCTCGATGATCCCGAAGCGGTTGTCAAAGAGTTAGGACAAGGGCGAGTTGAATTCTACCGTCAGCCGCACAACAAAGGTTACATCCGCAACTTTGAGACTTGTTTGCAGCGATCGCACGGCCATCTCGTCCATCTCCTGCACGGCGATGATTACGTCTTGGATGGGTTCTATCAGCATTTACAGCAGGCATTCGAGCAGCATCCTGAAATCGGGGCGGCATTTTGTCGGCATTGGTACGTGAACGAATCGGGAGAAGTCGAAGCACCGTCGCCCTTGGAGTTGCCTGAAGGCGGCATTCTTCCTGAGTGGTTAGAGCGAATTGCCAGTGGACAGCGGCTCACCACGCCCTCGATCGCCGTGCGTCGTTTGGTATATGAACAGTTGGGCGGGTTCGATCGCCGCTTTGTTTGCGCCGGAGAAGATTGGGAAATGTGGGTTCGGATTGCGGCACACTACCCCGTCTGGTTTGAGCCAGAACCTTTGGCGGCTTATCGTGTGACGCGGGCGGGATCGCTGACGGCAGGAGCGGCGCGAAATCATCGACTGGTGCAGGATATGCGAAAAGCAACGGAAATCATCGAATCCTATCTATCCAACCATTTGGCGAAACGACAGGCCGATCGCGCTGCGGCTCAAGCCAGACGCCTATATGCTTCTTGGGCACTGGGGACGGCAGAAAAGCTGTTGATCACCCAAGATTGGCAAGGTGCGATCGCCCAAATCGAAGAGGCGCTCCGGTGTAGTCGTGCTTTGGCTATCCGGCGCGACGTGCTGCGGCTGCGCTGCAAAATCCAGCTTTCAAGTCTGCGGCAGCGCATGAATCAATGGAAAAATGCTGGGAGGCAAGCATCGTGACTGGCTTTTTGCCCTGGAAAATTCTCCACCTCGATCTCAGTCAGACCGTTCCAGATCTGGCGATCGCACCCGAATATCAAGGACTATATCTGGTGTTTTGGTGGCAGAATATCCCCTTGGGACATCAAGAGCTTGTGTCTGCCCGGTTGCCCATGCCTGCCAGCCAAGTCGCGCATCTAGCCGCGCAAACCGTGACGCTTGCGATCGGGCAGCACTGGCTCAAGCAAAACTTTGTTCCCGCGTTCCAAGAAAACCCGAACAAACCTGATTCCCCACAGGCACCGCCTCCGTTGGCCGACCTGATGGCTGTTGAACATCCGCTGACAAAACTGCCTGCCCAACTGTCGCCACCCGCCAAACAGGAAACGGTTTCGATCGTAATTTGCACTCGCGATCGTCCGCAAGCTTTGGCGCGATGCTTGCAGTCGATCGCCCGACTGTCCGTTTTGCCCGATGAAATTTTGGTGGTGGACAATGCGCCTACTTCCCATGCCACCCGCGATCTCGTCGCTCAGATGCCGCAGGTGCGCTACGTTCTAGAACCGCAGCCCGGACTGAGTTACGCCCGCAACGCTGGCATTGCTCACAGCACGAGCGACATCGCGGCCTTCACCGATGATGATGTGGAAGTGCATCCGGATTGGATTGCTCAACTGCGCTGGGGCTTTGCCGAACCTGATGCAATGGTGGTGACGGGGCTGGTGCTGGTTTCGGAACTGGAAAGCGAATCGCAATGGCTGTTTGAGCGGTACTGGTCGTTTAACCGGGGCTATCGTCGAAAATTTCGATCGCACCTTTTTTGAGCAAACGCGATCGCAGGGTGTCCCCGCATTCTGCATCGGTGCCGGGGCAAACATGGCCTGTCGCCGCACTGCCTTTGAGCAACTGGGCGGGTTTGATGTGCGACTTGGCGCAGGCGCTTCTGGCTGTAGCGAAGATTCTGAATTTTGGTATCGAGTGCTAGCAGCAGGCAAAAGCTGCGTCTATCAGCCGACCGCGATCGTCTACCACGCGCATCGAGCCGACCTGTCCAGTCTAAACAAGCAAATCGAAGCGTACATGCGGGGCTATGTCACCGCTGCAATCATTCAGGCTGGGCAGCATCAGCACTGGGGCAATTTGTACCCGCTGTTTATCGACCTGCCAAAGTACTATCTGCGACGGTTTTTAGTTGGCTTGGCGATCGGTTTTCGGCCTGCCGACAAAACCTTGAAAGCAGAAGTGAAAGGCTACCTTTCCGGATTCAGCTATTACCTCCGCCGCTGCTTGTTCCATCCGGCTCAGGCAAAATTGTCTGCGCGTGTCTTGCCCGATTCATCCAATTCCTTAGAAACTAATCATCCCCCGGTCAACCTCTCCTGCAACACCCATGAATAAACAGCATATCGGTCAATTTCTGACCCAAAATCCGTTTCCGCATCCGTTGACGCAAGGCTTTTTCTACCGAGAGAAATGACTGCAATTCACGCGATC
>JAAUTJ010000146.1 GCA_012031475.1 Leptolyngbyaceae cyanobacterium SM1_3_5
GAAGCATTCGGCTAAAGATCATTGTCTATCAGCGTAATTCATCATTTGCCGAATGCTTCGCCCCGACGATCGCCATCCGCTTGCCCCCAGAATTGTATGCCAAAATCGAAAGACGATCGCCACTGGAGCGCATGGGACTACTGGCAGGCCGATACAAGCGAATTGCAGAACTGGGCATTGGCGGCTTTGGGCAGACCTTTTTGGCGCAGGATATGCAGCAGCCGGACGCTTTGTCCTGTGTGATCAAGCAGTTTAAGCCGACCAACCAGGAACCCCAGTTTTTGGCGATCGCCCGCCGCCTGTTTGACACCGAAGTAGAAACGCTTCGCAAACTGGGTCAGCACGATCAAATTCCCGCCCTGCTGAATTTTTTTGAGGAAGACAACGAATTTTATCTCGTACAGGAATTCATCGACGGGGAAACGCTGAGCGAGGAGTTTGCCCGTCGTGGGCCGTATCTTGAGGCTGAGGCGATCGATTTGCTCCAAGACCTGCTGAGCGTTTTGGAATTTGTCCACAGCCAGCACGTGATTCATCGCGACATCAAGCCCGGAAATTTGATTCGGCGGGGCAGCGATGGCAAGATTGTGCTGATTGATTTTGGCGCGGTCAAAGAAATCCAAACGCAGATTTTGCAGCAGGCCGGACAGTCAAGCTTTACGGTCGGCATCGGGACGCAGGGCTATACGCCAGCCGAACAACTGGCCGGAAAGCCGCGCTACTGTAGCGATCTTTATGCGCTGGGGATGACGGCGATTCATGCGCTGACGGGCTATCAGCCTTCGGTTTTGCCGGAAGATCCAGATACGGGCGAACTGCTGTGGCAAAGTGACGCGCAGGTGAGTTGGGGACTGGCGATCGTCCTCAATCGCCTGGTGCGGCTTCAGGCCAGAGAGCGCTATCAGTCGGCGTCTGAAGTGCAGCGGGCGTTGCAGCACTTGGCCGATTTGCCGACAGAACTGACCAGCATTCCCAGTATTTTGCTGCCGCAGGGCGAACAGGACAAAGCGGAGGAGGCGATCGAAACCGCGCTAGTGGCTCCGAAGCGCAGGTGGGGTGGCGTGGCGATCGCCACGCTCGCGATCGCCGGATTTGTCCTTAGCGGCAGACAGTTGGGCTGGCTGGAACCGCTGGAACTGGCTGTGTTTGATCAACTGGTGCGCCTTCAGCCGCAGATGCCGCCGGATGCACGGCTGACCCTGGTGGAAATTACCGAAACCGACTTGCAGCAGATTCAGCGAACCACGCCGACCGATCGCGAATTGGCGCAGGCGATCGCCAACCTCCAGCAACATCAGCCCGCCGTGATTGGGCTGGATTTGCATCGCGACATTCCGCAAGCTCCGGGTGAGGCTGAACTGGCGCAGCAGCTACAGGCCGAGAATCTCGTAGCGATCACGAATTTGGGAACCAGCAACACCGATCGAATTCCGCCGCCGTCTGGTGTGCCGATTGATCGAATCGGCTTCAACGATATGCCGCTTGACTCGGATGGCGTTGCCCGTCGCGCTTTGCTGTTTGCCACGCCGCCCGATGGCGCAACCTATTATTCGTTCGCCTTGCGCGTTGCCCTGCAATATCTCGATCGCCAAAAGATCAAACCGCGCAGCAATCCAGAAATGCCAGACTATCTTCAGATTGGCGCAACCACTTTCGTACCGCTTCAGCCCACAGCAGGCGGCTATCAACAGGCAGATACGGCGGGATATCAGATTTTGCTGCGCTATCGATCGATCGAGGTGGTTGCCCATCGCCTGACGCTGACTGAGGTGTTGAGCGATCGCATCGACCCAAATCAAATCAAAAATCAAATTGTCCTGATTGGCACACGGCTCCAAGCGCCAAAGATTTGTTTACCACGCCCTACAGTGCGGGCCGATCGAGCGATCTTCAGATGGCAGGCGTGATGCTGCACTCTCAAATCGTTAGCCAAATTCTCGACAGTGCGATCGATTCGCAGGCGCTCTACTGGTTTTGGCCGGATGCGATCGAAACCGTCTGGATTGTCGTTTGGGCAGGCGTGGGCGGCGCGATCGCTTTTTGGCTGCGACACCCAATTAAGCTAGCGCTCGGCAGCAGTGTGGCGATCGGGGTGATTGCCGGAATCAGTTGGGGGCTGCTCGATCGCGGCTGGATTCCGATCGCTGCACCTGGAATCGCGCTGCTGGCATCCGAGGCTGCTGCGTTGATCTACCTCAGCTATCAAACTCAGCAGGGAATGTGGCGAAAGTAGTTGATTTTTGTGGGTCTAGCTGGCGACTTGCTGCTGCATTTCTTGGATAAGCTGTTGCTTGAGCAGCATCACAACCGCAAACTCTTCTTGACGCAAACCGTGCGGATCAACTGCTAATTCTCGATCGAGATGCTGCTGCACCATTTGACAAAGTGAACCATCCAAATAGCAGTCAAGAATGGTGGGATGAACGTAGTATTTGCGGCAGGTGGCTGGACGATTTCCCAAGTGTTGGGAGACAGTTTTGATCGCTTGGACGATCGCTTTTTTGGCTTCCGTTTGGGAAGCACAAACACCAATTTCATGCAGTTCTCTAGCGGCTAAAACCGTGCCTGCCCAGGTGCGAAAATCTTTAGCGGTGAAGTCTTGTCCGGTGACTTCTTGGAGATATTCATTCACATCACCAGAATCGATCGATTGGCGATTGCCATTGTCATCAATGTATTGAAATAATTCCTGTCCGGCAATGTCGCGACAGCGCTTGATAATGTTAGCAAGGCGGCGATCGCGCACTTCAATATCATGTTCAACGCCGCTCTTGCCACGAAACTGAAAGCGGACGGTTGAACCAGAAATATCGACGTGATCGTCCTGCATTGTTGTCAGACCAAATGAGTTGTTGGTCTTCGCATATTCCTCGTTGCCGACGCGAATTCGAGTCATTTCCATCAGCCGCAAAACCGTTGCCAAAACTTTTTCTTTGGGCAGTCCGGGCAGCGAAAGATCGTGATCAATTCGCTGGCGCAACTTCGGCAAAACTTCGCTAAACGCAATCATTTTAGTGAACTTTGTTTGATCGCGAATTTGTCGCCACAGCGCATGATAGCGATATTGCTTGCGGCCTTTCGCGTCGCGTCCCGTTGCCTGCAAGTGGCCGTTTTCGATCGGGCAAATCCACACCTGCTCCCAGGCGGGCGGAATGCCCAAAGCCTGGATGCGCTCTAGCGTTTGGCGATCGCGCACTCGCTGACCGTTCGGATTGGTGTAGACAAA
The DNA here is from genome assembly GCA_012031475.1 of Leptolyngbyaceae cyanobacterium SM1_3_5. Lineage (GTDB taxonomy): Bacteria > Cyanobacteriota > Cyanobacteriia > Elainellales > Elainellaceae > JAAUTJ01. Next base: position 3,227 of record JAAUTJ010000146.1, read on the forward strand.
GCTGTCGTCCTTGCGTGACCGTTTGCGCGTAATTCCCGGACTGTCATCTGAGACATAGCGCAGGCCGACAGCGTTCGCAGCAGCGACAGGCTTGGTGCTGGTGATTGCTTTAATATGTTGCCGGATGGCGCGGTCTTGCTGCGCGGAAGCCATGAAACCTAATTGAACCCAACTGCTCTTACTATAGAGACATCAGCTATTATTTGAAATCTATACAGAAGCAGAGCTTTGAGTTAGAAAGCTTTGAGTTAGGAAACTTTGAGTTAGGAAACAATGGCACTAGAGCAATAAGCTTTCACCCGCTCTAGCAGGCGATCGCACTCTAGCGGCTTCCGCAAAACTCATTCGCTCCGGCTTCAATACCTTCGCTCAAAGAAGCTTCATCATGGGCAGTTAACAGGACGATCGGAATGTTTGAAACCGCCTTATCTTTTCGGATGCGGCGCGTCACTTCAAAGCCGCTCAAACCCGGCATCATCACATCGAGCAAAATTAGATTCGGCTGGATTTCTTTGACTTTTTGAAGCGCAGTGCTACCGTCTGGAGCCGTTTCGACCTCGTAGCCTTCCGCCTCTAGCAGCATTTGCAGCAGAAAAACATTGTCAGGAATGTCATCGACAACGAGGATTTGATAGTTGTTAACAAACATTGTGGTAAAAACGTCGCAAAATTATTAAGAAAAGCGTCTTATTCAAATGCTTTATGCAATTGCGTCAACTCTACTATTAACCTTCCAAATACTGATGGATCATTCAGCAAAATCTGATTAATCGTTGGAAAACTTAAGATTTGTTTTAGAGTTCCATCCTTTCCTGTAATGCTTTTTACAGCATAGACAGAGGACAGATTCGATCGCCTCTCTCCCCAGACAGGATGGAACACCCAGCAAGATTTACCCCTTCACGCTTCTCAAGGCTGAAAATCAAGGCTGAAAAAGCGCGAAGAGGCATCAGGTCGATTTTCAGTAGCGAATTTGCAGCGTCACCGAAGCCTGCACTTCTTGTTCACCACCGACCACAGGGGTACTCGCATCTGCAAGTTCTGCCCGCTGAGCCAGCGCAGCCATTGGAATGGGCGGCGGAGGCGGAGCGCTCGCGCCATTCACCTGAATGCCGACGATTTCCTGCTCTCTCAGGTTCAACGTTTCGAGAACCGCTTGCGCCTGCTGACGCGCTTCCTGCGTCGCCTCACGCAGCGCAACCTGACGCGCTTGGGCGATCGCTCATCGCTCGCAATAAAGCTGACCCCATCAATTCGGCTCGCGCCCGCATTCACCGCATCATCCAAAATCGTGCCCGCCTGCTCAGTCACAATCTCAAAGCTGACCGTATTTGTGGCCGAATAGCCCGTCAACCGCTGCCGATTATCTTCATAGCTGTAGACCGGATTGAGGCTAATTCCTGTCGTTTGCAGCTTTTGGACATTGCGCGATCGCAGCAGTTCCACCACCGCGCTCGATCGTCTTGCCGCTTCGCGCTGCACCTCCGCCGCCGTCCGACCCTGCACCTCCACGCCCAGCCGCACCTGCGTAATCGTCGTGGGAATCTCCTCACGTCCTTGTCCCGTCACCGTAATCATTCGCATAATCTGTTGAGGAACCTGTTGAGCATTGGCCGGAAGCGCCATCATCACACTTGCCAACCCCAACGCCAGAGGCAGCAAAAACCGAGTTTGAACCTTAGTGATCGATCGAGTTGCCAGTGTCGCTTTCATAAATCTCCTCACCCTTTTGTGAATTCGATGCTTCTACTGTGGCATCCGGGTGTCAGGGGAGTTCAAGCCGTTACAGATTTTGCAACTTTGCGATCGGGGATTAGGGGTACCCCCCAGTGGTGTCAAGTGAAGAAAAGCGAGTCAGTGTCAAGCACTCGTCAGAATGAATTTAGGCCAAATCTAGCAGCATTCTCGGTTGCCCATCAGCAGGGGCAGGCATCTGAACTCGTGCCGTTTCTGGTGAGCGATGCCCAGTCCTTCGGGTTGGTCAAAGCCCTGCGAAAACAACAGCGACAAATTCAGGCGCACTCGCTTGACATTTGAGCAGATATCTTAACTTGACACCACCGCCCCCAACCCCTAATCCCTTCCTCAAGTCAAAGTGCTTTCGCAGATTTTTCGGCTAATGTGGTCTACATATTTCTTTTTTCCAACGCCCCTTTGGACACTTCTGACGATAAAGAACTTAGTCAGCGATTTGGAATGTATCAAGCGTTCCTCAAGCTCTATGAGCATCATCGGGGACTGCTTGATGAACTGCTTGACCTGGAAAATACCACCAACGCGCTGCTGCTAGAGCAAAAGCTGTTCTATATCCAGGGTTTGATCGAAGGCGATCGCGTCCAATTGGTCACGAATTTGATCGACGGTCAAACGCAAACCCTAACGCAGCCACAAAACATCTGGACAATTGGGCGCGATAGCCGTCAGGTTGGACTCCCTCTGCAAGATAAGCGCCTGTCGCGCTGCCACGCCGCCGTCCGCTACATCAAAGGCAAAGGGTTTTATCTGACCGATCTCAACAGCAGCAATGGCAGTTTCGTCAATGGCGATCGCGTTCGAGAAGCGCGTCGATTGCAGCAAGGCGATCAAATTCGACTCGGCGGATCAACGATCGTGTTTTCACAGGCAGTACGCAGCGAAAACTGCCTGCGGTTTCTGCCGATCTGATCGAGCAAATTGAAACCATGCCGATCGATGTCACTTCGCCGCCTGATGCGGAAGTGCCCAACCGCGCTTTGTCTCATGCCGAAAGCGTCCTGCCGCACGACAAAACGCTGCTGATTGCCCGCCGCAGCGTCAATCCAGACTCCTGATCTCGCTAAACTCCGGCAACTCGATCGAGTCCGGCCAGCCTCACATTGATGTGCTGTGTTTCAAGACCTTGAATCTCATACCCAATGAGTGGGCGAGTTGGGCAGATCCTCGTAGGGAGACGGCATTGCCATGCCCCCTACCGTTTAGGCATCTGACCCGTTTTCAGATTCAATCGGCATCAGCGCAAAAAGAATCTCAAAGCAAAAAAGAGCAGGGTTAACTGCTCTTTCGTTGGAATCAGGTAAGCGATCGCCTGCAATCTTGGCTTGAGCGGCGACTCCCACGAATCGAATTCGTGGGAGTTTGTCAACTCGGCGCTAGAACAAGAAGCTGCGATCGTTGAGGCTGTTGGCCGCGACATTTTCCAACGTTGCGATCGTCTTGAAACCGCCTGCGGATTTGCCGTTCAGGTCAACTTCAACCTGTGTGTTTGAGCCGACCTGCACCAGATTCACCCGGGCTTTGCGATCGCTGATCGGCACTCGTTTAGCAGATAGACCACGCAGATCCAGCAGGTCTTGCCCCACCTGAAAATCGGTGATTCGATCGCCTCTCCCCCGTTGACCGCAGACGAAGCGATCGCGCCCCATCCCGCCCGTCAGCAGGTCATCACCTGCACCGCCGACCAAGACATCGTTGCCTGCTCGACCCACCAAGCGATCGGCAGCATTGCCACCTCTGAGGAAGTCGCTGCCTTGTCCACCGTTGAGCAAATCGCGTCCGCCGTTGCCCCAGAGCCGATCGTTGCCAAGTCCGCCTGCCAGTTGATCGCGGCCTTGATGCCCCCGGAGGCGATCGTGGTTTTGCTGACCTTGAAGGAGGTCATTGCCCGCGCCGCCGTTGAGCCGATCGTTGCCCGCTCTACCTTGAAGAACGTCGCGGCCACGTCCGCCACCCAGTCGATCGCTGCCGAGTCCGCCGCCAAGGACATCATTGCCACCACCGCCAGTTAAGCGATCGCGTCCCGCATTGCCTCGGAGAACATCGCGCCCCGCACCACCCCGCAGGCGATCGTGTCCATCACCGCCCAGCATCTGGTCGCCTCCCTGGTTGCCCAGATGCGATCGTTGCCTGTGCCGCCTCGGAGTCGATCGCGGCCACGTCCACCGCTCAGTCGATCGTGATTAGCACCGCCGCCGATCACGTCATCCTCGCCGCCGCCCTGGAGTCGATCGCGTCCGGCATTGCCTCTGAGAACATCACGGCCTTGTCCGCCCCGGAGTCGATCGTTGCCAAAACCGCCCTGCATCCGGTCATTGCCAGCGTTGCCCCAGATGCGATCGCGGCCCGTGCCACCGCTGAGCCTGTCGTGACCTGTGCCGCCGCGCATCCGGTCATTTCCACCGCCACCCATGAGGCGATCGTCCTGTTCGTCCCCGCGCAGAATGTCTCTACCACGTCCGCCTTTGAGGATATCAAATCCTGTGCCGCCTCGGAGCCGATCGCTGCCCAATCCACCCAGCAGCAGGTCATTACAGGCATCTCCGAACAGGCGATCGTTTCCTTTGTTGCCCCGAATTAGATCGCCGCCGCCGCCGCCTTGAATTCGGTCGTTGCCGCCCATTCCGGTGAGGCGATCGCGGTTGCTGGTGTAAGAAAGCTTGTCTCTGCCGCCTTTGCCTTTGCGGACAATTCCCATCTCGCTTCCGCATCCTGGCTCGGCTGGGCTGCTGTCGATTTGCCGATCGAGGCTGACGATCGCAGGCTGGCCGACTTTCCCAAGTTGTCGATCGCGCTGTAGGTGAAGCGCACTCCTTGAAAGGTTGGGGAAGCTTGAAAGAACAAGTTCGCGACTTCATTGGGGCGAAGCTGCTGTCCTGCTTTGACTAGAACGCCGCCGCTGCTGGGGTTTCCCAAATACAGCAAACCCTGTTCAAGATCGGGTAGCGAGTCGATCGCAATTGTGGCAACGCTGCCGTCAGCATCAGTGGCAATGATTCCGTTCAAGTTCAGCACTTGATTGGGCACAACGCGATCGCTGACCGGGGCAGTGATGGGAGCCGCATTGATTTCGTTGTCGCGATTGATCAGATTGACATCAGCCGGATCGATCGCCGCATATGCGGCATCGGTGCTGGTGATGCGGGTGCGGATGCTGTAGGCCATGTCGCCATCGACGCGATCGTCGTCCACGCCCGTCACCGTCACGGTTTGCGCCTGATTCCAGTTTGCCGCGCTGAAGGTGATGGAATTTGCGACTTGGCCTTCTGCTGGATTGGAACTGGTCAGATCGATCGTGACGTCTGCGGTTGGGCGGCTGGTCAGCACTACGTTGAAGGTTGCCGTTCCGCCTGCCTCGGTTGTGATCAGTCCTTGCGTTGGCGTCAGAGACACGCCTGCGCGATCGTTGTCGGCGTTGGTGAAGCCGATCGCGCCGACGCTCAATCCGTCGTAGTTAGCATCAGTGCTGCTGATTGTGGTGGCGATCGAGTAGCCTTTGTCACCATCCGCGATCGCATCATCAACACCGTTGACCGTCGCGGTTTGCGCCTGATTCCAGTTTGCCGCTGTGAAAGTCAAGCTCGACTGGGAAAGCGTTCCTTCCTGCGGATTGCTGCTGGCAAATGTAAGAACAACATCTGCGGTTGGCTGACTGGTCAAGGCAACGCGAAACGATCCGGTCGTGCCGTCTTCGCCCGTCGTTAAGCGAATTGGCGTAACCTGAATGCCTGCGCTGTCGTTGTCGCCTACGGTCACGATGACCGGATTGACGATCGCACTGCTGTAAACCGGATCATTACTGCTGACGGTGTGCGTAATCGTGCTGCTGTGGTTGCCTTCGATCGCCGCGTCATTGACTGCCGTGACGGTCACGGTTTGCGCCTGGTTCCAGTTTTGCGGCGTGAAGGTGATCGTGCTGCTGACGGTCGTTTGCGCGTCGGAGGCGATCGAAACCGTCACATTTGCGGTTGGCTGACTGGTCAAAATCGAGCGTGTAGCTGTCCGAGTTGCCGCCTTCGATCACGCGGGTGCTGCCGTTCGATTGCGTCAGGAGAATGCCGGGACT
>JAAUTJ010000147.1 GCA_012031475.1 Leptolyngbyaceae cyanobacterium SM1_3_5
ACCGCAAGCTGCTATGCCACCCTTTCCAAGGCTTACTCCCGAAGCAGGTGCAGGCAGTTCTTACTACTACGCTGAAGCTGCATTCTTAGCAAAGCTGACCACAACATTCCGTTTAGCGCGTCTCGCAAAGTTTGTCACAGGCTGGGCAGCCCACCTTTATTACTGGGTTTATCCCGGCATCATGATTAGCTTCATGGGAACGCTCGTCGTTTACATTGGACAGCTATTCAATCCTGATTTTGCTTCAGGCTGGTTCGTCAAAGCTTTAATTTGTTTCATCTTTGCGGGATTAGTGGGCGGCATTGCGATGATGGGCGTAACGGGATCAACGCTCGTCAATATCATCATCAACATTGTGCAAATTACTTCTCTGGTTTTCTAGGGTTGCTGATGATTGTGTATCGCTTAGGTCATCCCACCGTCAACTATGAACACGCCAATGCTTTGAGCGTGGTTGTGCCTCATGATTTACTGGGATTAATTTATCAAGCGACGATCGCCATCTTGCTTCTCGTCGGCTTTGAATCCGCAACCGCAATGGCAGGAGAAGCCGTTAATCCACAGCGAGACATTCCTAGAGGCGTAATTCTATCGCTGTTTATTCAAGCCTGTATCTGCTACTTTTTCGAGTATTTTGCGGCCAATTTCTTCATGGGAGATCAATACACTGCAACCGTTGATGGTCAAACGGTGACAGGATTTGCTGCCGCCCTTTCATCGGGCGCACCGATCGGAGACATTGCGAAAATTCTGGGCGATTCTCTCCTGTTTGGCAACGGCTTTTTGCTCCAGCTTACGATCGCCAGTACGGTCGTCATGGCCTTAATTGGAACTGCGCTTTCCTCTTTGTCTACCGGAGTTCGGATTAGCTACGCAATGGGCAGCGATCGCGAACTACCAGCAGTTTTTGGCTTTTTACACGGTCGATTCAACACGCCCCATTTTGGAATCTATTTCCTTACTGCGCTATCTGCTTTAATTGGATCTTATGCGGTGCAAAGTGTCGATAACGTCACGATCGTCACCCTGGTTTCTAACATTGGAACGTTCATGCTGTACGGCATCACCTGCGGCGTAACGCTGATTGCGACGCTCAGGCATTTGCTAGACGATGAGCATAGCCCTCTCAAAACGATCGTGATTCCTTCTCTGGGTTTGGCAACAAATTTGTTTATGGTCTGCGGTATTTTCTATTACGGACTGACCGGAACCGGAAGCGCAAAAACCAATTCACTCACCGCCATCGGAATCTCGATCGCCTTTTTCGCTGCTGGATTGACCTACCTGATTGGTGATAGTTTGCTTAAAGGTAAACCGCTGTTTCTGCCTGCCAACTTCGACCATCCTTGCGCGATCGATCGGACAATCCCAAAGTTTCCAAACGCTAACTAGCTTTGCATCGATTCTCAAACATCCCGTTGTGACAGGTGATCATGAACTTAATTCTTGCGATTATCCAGCCGAACAAATTGGATGCCATCAAAGAAGCCTTAGTCGAACTGGGAATTCAGGGCATGACCGTGACTGGAGCGAAAGGCTTCGGGCGGCAAAAAGGGCGACCATTGGCTTTCTTGGGGCTGATTAATATGGAAGGAAAACCTTTCACCGTTGATTTTGTGCCCCAAAGTCAGAATCGAGATGGTGGTGAACGATGAAATGACCGATCGCGTGGTTGAAACGATCGTCAAAACGGCGAGAACAAACACGGTTGGAGATGGTAAATTGTTCGTGATTCCAGTTAGCAAAGCGATTCGCATTCGCACGGGCGAAGAAGACGCAGAGGCATTGGCGATCGAAGAACCTGCTACACTTAGCGAAAATTTCCCCTAAAACTTTTCCTGGTAATCAATGGCTCAATCCCTCTTCTTTTTTGTGCTAGCTGGGGTTTGTGAAATCGGCGGCGGCTATCTATTTTGGCTCTGGCTGCGAGAGGGAAAGAGCGTTTGGCTTGCTGTTTTGGGAGTAATCATCCTCGCCATTTATGGCGTTGTGCCAACGCTGCAACCTGTCAGCTTTAGCCGCGCCTATGCAGCCTATGGCGGCATTTTCATTGTGCTGTCGCTGCTGTGGGGCTGGACAATCGATCGAACTGCTCCCGATCGATATGACTGGCTGGGCGCATGGCTGGCATTTCTGGGCGTTCTTGTCATCATGTATGCACCTCGGCGGTAAAAGTTTTGTCGCGATCGCGGGTTGGTTAGTCCTTGTCTGCGATCGTTTTTTGTCAAAATTTGTTGACAGAGCAACGAATCTATATTCCTGAGTAGATGAATCCTTTTGAAAATTGGGTAATGTTGTATTCAAAGATACAGAAAAAACCCAAATTTTCAAAACTAGCCGATGTTCAACACCCTTTTGGCACAGCGCAGACAGATCATCAAAACGTTTTCGAGCCGTGAAGCCGCCGGACAAGCCTTTGATCACCTGATTCTCTCTGGCTTACCGATCGCTCAAATCTTCCTGCTCGGTGATGGGTTGGAGAAATTTCCACATTCCCAACTTTCTGCCAATAACTACGGCGCAGTCACAGGTACAGCAACCGGACTCAAAAAAGGATTCATGATTGGCAATTTGGCGGGTAGCGCAACCGGGTTATTGCTGGGTGCGGGACTTCTCGCCCTGCCCGGAGTTGGAACGGTCGCTTTGTCTTCTGCGATCGCCTTTGTCCTGCTCAGCGGCGGCATTTGCACAGCAGCAGGCGGATTGACCGGAGCATTAATCGGTTTGGGACTCACTTCAGAGCAAGTCAAAACTTGTCAACAGCAAATTTCAAGCGGCAGCGTTCTACTGATTGTGGAAGGAACAAATGAGGAAATCGATCGAGCGAAATCTTTGCTCAACGCCCTTGTTTATTGAGGCCAAAGATCAATCGCGATCGCGCCCTGTCGAGATATTCTTAGAGTCACGTGAAAGGCAACGCAACGATGAGCGCTGAGAATTCTCAGAATCGTGAGGTGTGGGAGCGACTGGAGCAGGGGCGCAGGGAAAAGGCAGCGCAGGGCGGCTATGCTGGCTATGGTTCGCCTGCATTTGGGCAGCAGTCGATCGACGGTGAACTGATCGAAAACCCGACCGAGCAGCAGATTATTGAGCTAATCCGCCGTCATCACAAATCTGGCAAATCGCTTCAGCAGGTGGCAGACTGGCTAAATCGGCAAGGCTACACCACCAAGCGCGGGCAGCAGTGGCAGCGCATTTCGGTCAAGCGCGTCCTCGATCGCCTCTATGGACGAACCGCGAGAATTTCAGGGTTAGAATCACCCAATTCATCTGCCCCAAAAGTTTAGAAACTTTTAAGACTTTCAGCCTAATTTAGTCGTGAATGGTGCAGAAATTCAATCTTTAAGATTCGTAAGGTGGACACGCTGTCCGTAATTTAACTTGACATGACTGTGGCTTTTGACTATTCAGTCGGCACTCCTCCGCTGGCAGAGGCGATCGATCGCGACCCATTAATTGCCTCTCCCGATGCTTCCTTGTCGGACGTGGTGAGGTTAATGAATGAAACCGCCCGGACTCACTGCAACAATTTGTTAAATGGGGCGCGATCGAGCTGCGTCCTTGTCACGCAGGGCAAAACATTAGCAGGCATTTTCACCGAGCGCGATCTAGTGCAGATTACCGCTTTGGGCATGAATCTTCAAACCACAAAAATTGGCGAGGTTATGCACCATCCGGTTCTGACAATATCTGAACAGGCGCTTCATGATATTTTTGCCGCTCTATTTTTGTTTCGTCGGCATCGGATTCGGCATTTGGCGATCGTCGATGATTGGCAGCATTTAGTTGGCGTGGTGTCGATCGAAAGTATCCGCCATATTCTCCGCCCCACCAATCTGCTCAAAATTCGTCGAGTTGCCGAAGTCATGAATAAACAGGTAGTCGTCGCCCAGATTGATACGCCTGTTGTTCAATTAACTGCATTAATGGCAAATCATCAAATTAGCTGCATCGTCATTGTTAATAATTTTAACTCAGAAGATCCGGTTCAGCATCCGGTTGGAATTGTTACTGAACGCGATATCGTTCGCTTTCAGGCACTCCAGTTTGATGTTTACAAAACGCTTGCTCAAGATGTGATGAGTACACCGCTATTTGTCCTGAATCCTGAAGATTCACTGTGGACGGCTCATCAAGTCATGGAAGAGCGCAAAGTCCGCCGATTAGTCGTGTCCTGGAACTGGGGACAGAGGCTAGGAATCGTGACGCAAACCAGCATTATGCGCGTCTTTGATCCGATCGAAATGCACGGCGTGATCGAAACGCTTCAGCACACCCTTCAGCAATTAGGGCTGAATATTGAGCAGTTGGAAGAGGCGATCGACTACGATGCTCACCTACCTGCTGCCTCTTGTTCTCTTGATAAAAACGAAACTGACTTTAAAGCGAAATTAAGCGAGCTACAGGCAAAAATTGCCTACCTAATCAAACATCCAACCCTTTCTTCAGAAGTGCGACAATCATCACTCACAACAGCACTAACAGACCTTCAGCAGATTCAATCTTCACTGCTACAGTAACCCAGGCGATCGATTCGATATTGCGCTGGAGCGATCGCGGCAAATAGGGATATGCTGCATTGATTGCACTGGCAGATTTGGGTTTGGACTTGACCCAATCGCGGCAGCTTTTCGAGTAATACTCAATGAATGGGCGAGTTGTGCCGATCCTTGTAGGGGCAAAATTCTCGCTGTTCACCTATCGATTAGGACTGCTATGTTGGCAGTCTTAGTACGGAGCGGCAAACTTGCTGGTGCAGATCAAAAGTTCTTCCAAAAATCGATAGAAAACCTTTATCTTGTCTACTTCTGACTTATTTTAGCCGCAAATCTGTCTTTTATCAGACTTTATTCAGACCTTTTTTTGGCTGTTAAATCGAACACGAATGCTAATCTGAGTTCATCTTTGAACAAAGAGATTGACAACTAAATTTTGCCGTTCGACATTGCATCGTGCCTCGCTGCAAATCTGCGCTATTCATGATAGATATCGCAGTTCAATAGCGAAATTTAGTTGTGAATTAAATTCATCTAGTTCATGAAAGTGAGACGCCAAATGCTGAACTTTTCCGAAGGCAAAATCTGGCGATCGCAAAGCCCCAGCAATGTTGTTGAGATGCAACACTCGATCGCGATCAGTGGCTTCATTTCAATTCCTAACGTTCATTAGGTGACACCCGTAGCTGGGTGGAGCTTCAATGAGCTTCTGGTGTTCGTTGCATCTTTCTTTCGCATCGTTGTCTGCTTTGTGCAGCAAAACGAATGCGCTTTCTTGAGCTTAATTTGGATTTTTTGCTGTCAATCGTTGCATTCATGCACCTGCTTGGAGTTAAACGTCAAATGTTGAACTATCACCGAATTCGCAATCTGGCGATCGCGATCGCTCTAACCGGAACAACGCTCTCTTCATTCGCCACCAAAGCCGCTGCCCAACTCTTCAGCGATGCCGGATTTCTTGATGTTGGAGACACGGTTGAACACACCTTCCAAGGAACCGCTGATCAACAAGTCACCATCTCGGTTGAAAGCGGCGATTTTGATCCGTACATGACGGTGTACGGGCCGGGGGTCGATTCTTAGTCGAAAATGACGACGCGAACGGCACACTCAATTCGATGGCAACCGTGAGGCTGCCGCGATCGGGCACGTATCGCATCGTCGTCGGCGGCTACGACATGGATTTCGACAATGGCCGCTATTTCGTCCGCGTTGATGAAGCGTTTGTGCCGCCTACCCCGCTAGTGAATGACACTAATTTCCTCGATCCCGGTCGCTTCCAGCAGTATTTCCTCGATGGCACACAAGGCCAGACGATTAACGTTTCCCTCGAAAGCAGCGAATTCGATCCGCTTTTGCGGATTTATGACGCTAACAATCGCCGCATCGCTGAAATTGATGATTCGGACAATTCACTCAACGTTTATGAAGCAATCACGCTGCCGCGATCGGGTCGATATCGCGTCGTCGTGCAGGGTTTTTCTAACACCGATTCGGGTCAATATACCTTGTCGATTACGGAGTAGATCGATCGCTCATTGCCCTTGAGATAGCTCACGAAAAAGAATTTACGAGGAAAAATTGAATGGCATTCCAAGCAGCGGGCACAGAATTTAAGGTCAACGCCACCAGCGTTTCAACGGCTACAATCACCAGTCCAGTTGTGGCTACGGCTGCAAATGGTGACTTTGTGGTGGTTTGGAAGTTTCCTTACAGTTCGTCTGACAGCGACTTAAAGTTTCGTCGGTTTAATGCGAATGGAACGCCCAAAGACATCGTTGATGGCACAATCGCAGGTGAAACTAACAATGAATATCAACCTGCCGTTGCCATGAAGTCGGACGGCAGCTTTGTGGTTGCCTACGTGCGAGAAACAAGCGGCAATCAAGATGTTTTGGTGAGACGATTTGATGCCAATGGAAATCTAATTGGCAGCGAAATTGCGGTGGCTACCTCAGATGCTACCAAAAACCAGTTTGACCCAGCGATCGCAATGGACGCAGCCGGAAATTTTTGCTGTTGTATGGACGCACGAGTTTTCTGCGACTGATCTCGATGTTCATATGCAGGTGTTCAACAGCAACGGCGCACCGATCACGAGCAGCTATGGAGTACATCCCACTTTTGCGGTGAGTATAAGTGCTTAGGTTTGCGCTTGAAAGATGGCGTTAAACTTTGAGCATTCCACCTGATACCCGACCACTTTTATGGACGCTGAAAAAAAAGCCCAAATCAAAGCCCACGCTCGTGCCCTTGCTGCTCTGCTCTACGAGGAAACCGACTCCGAGCAAGTCAAAACCTTAGCCGGGATTGAGACGGCAGTGCGAGGACACCTGCTTGAACACGTCAGCCCAGAGATTGGGGATTTTTTATTGCAACAAGCAGCGGTACCACGAGTGGACGAAAACGCCGCATCGAGAGTATCCTCGGACGACTCAGTGTGAGTGAGAACCAAGCTCGCATTCTGGAGGTGAAAGCTTACACCCGCTGGAGTCCATACTTGGAGCAGTGTTGTTTGTTGCTCAGTGCCAACGAGTCGGTGACACGTCAATGGCTTCTCCCCAGTCGGCAGTCGGCTTGGGGGCGGAAGCGATCGCCTGTTTTTGTTGCAGCACGACGCGGAAGTTGAACTTGGTCACTTTCACGCCCAATGCTTCCGAGAGCGATCGCCACAGTTTCGATCCGGTGTCTTTGATGTAGCCCACGCCGTAGCCAGATGTTTTCGCAATTTCCTGATACGACTGCCCGTCCCAAGTTTGCCGAAACACCAGTTCTTCAATTTTGCTGAGGCGTTGCGGCGGCAACAGTTGAGCGCGATCGCGAGGGCTTCTTCGACGGACATGGATGATCTCGGAACCTGAGGTAATAAAAAGATCGCAGGTCCTCATCCGTATTCCATTCATCCCCCTGTCAAAAAACACAATTTTTAACAAAACGTTAAATTGTCCACTCTTTTAGCTGTCAATGCAAAAAGTAGGGTTGCCTCGAATGTCGATCGCACTGGAGGCGGAAACATCGATCGTGAATGCCGCCTTTGAGAATCATCAAATCTCGATCGATTCGATCTGGGATGAAGCGATCGCCCAACACAAGCCAATCCGCAACTGACATTGCGATTCGACCTTTTCAAACCTTCGATCTGACTTTCTCAGACCGACAAGCAAAACATGAATTCCTATTCTGAATACATGAGGAATGAGCTTGGTGAATTGAGAGAAGCGATCGACTCTATTTCTACAATTCATAGTTAAACACTCATCAACTATAGCACTCCTAGATGAGCGATCAATTTGGTTTGCTCTCATCCCCAACCCTTTTCCTTTGGGAAGAAGGAAGCAAGATTCAAAGTTCCTCTCCTTCGGGAATAGGAACTTAGCAAGGGCGAAATTCTCACTGTTTACCTATCAATTAGGACTGCCACATCACACATTAGAATTTTTTGGTTCATGTGAGCCTTGCACTCAGAAAGCTAACGATGAGTCCGAAAGCCTTTACCCGCTCCATAGCGTACTGTTCTAAACTCAACTCGATTGGAATAAGGACTGTAGAGCGTGTAGGTTGACTGTCCAAAAGTACGCCCGACATTACCCACGCCGATGATTTGTTTCGGTTGGATGCTGGCGGTTTGAGTTGGGGTTGATGCTGCTAGTGTTGTGACCGTAGACAGTACGTTTGCCTGATTAATTTCATACTGAAATGTCAGCCCAGAACGTCCACAGAATAGATTGTTGGCCTCCATTCGCATCAGGCGATCGAGCATTTGAATTGGAGCAGTAGTGGGCATCAGTTCATCGCTGACGCTGACGCTGCTGCCGTGAATCAGTAAGCAATCAAGCTCAAAAAAGCCAAAGTCGAGCGATCGAATCCATTCTACTTGCGATCGCGGCACACTTTCCCACAGGGATTTCAAAGCTTGAATGCCGTATTGATTGATCAGTTCGGTCGGTTCTGAGGTGCGTCCCAAGCTATACAAAATTAGTAGCTGTTCTTCCCACCAACCCTGACAAATTTGCGGCTCAAGTTCTCCTCGTTTCGGGGAGCGTAAGCGCTGAATAATTGCTTCATTGTCACCAGATGAGCCGATCGCATCACCGAGAATATAGAGCGATTTGATCGATCGCCGCTTCAAATCTTCCAGCACCGCTTCATAGGCGGCTAAATTGCCTTCAATGCCGCTCAAAATTGCCCAGGTCATCGTCTACCGCTCGCAAATATGGGTCGGATCGTCGGCGCGTTCAGCAAATTCTAGTCCTTTGGCTAAACGCCATGCAAAGATTGGCGGCAGGCCTTTTTCAATAATAGCCTTGCAGGTTTTTTGATAGTCGTACTCGACTTCTCGCAGCGTCACTCGATCGCTCTCCGTGTCATAAATAACATAGGTTGCATTTGGTCTACCGTGTCGGGGTTCACCTACCGATCCAGCATTGACAATTTGCTTGACTGAAGCCGAAAAGTTCACAGCTTGGCTATCAGCTTGATTGGGAAGCTTGAC